>JBEVLV010000148.1:0-23183 GCA_040508955.1 Sphingomonas sp.
AGGATCATCATTCCCCAGCTGGCAGGTTCGGGAACGCCCGCGACCGAGAAGGTGATGCGATAGAAGGGCGTGTCCGCCGACATGCCGCTGTCGAACTTGTAGCCCGGGGCGGTCAGCAGGCCATTGAACTTTGCGAAATCAGCAAAGCTGTGGCGGATCGTGCCATTCTCCGGATCGCGCAGCGTCGCATCGGAACCCGCGATATAGGCGGCGTTGGCCGGGTTGAAGAGTTCGGACCCCGCATCCCAGATATCGCGACCATAGAGCGTGATCGAGGTGACGAGGAGGTTCCCCTGGGCGTCGAACAGGCGATAGGCCTCGGGGTCGTCATTGCCGATGAAGGAGTCGTTGCTGGGCACGACCATCGCCGCGAAGCTGAAGAAGGGATTTGTCTTTCCATCGACCGTGAAGGTCGTGCTGGCAATCGCGCCAGGCGGCATTGGCGCGCTGCCGACGGTGCCGATCACCGCGGCTGGGTCGGCGGCAGCGAAGGCGGCCTGCCATTTGGAGCCATTGCCGAGTTCGGCGGCGGCCACGATCGACGGGGGTGCCGTACCGCCATTGTTGAACGCATCGAAGCTTCCGTTGCTGAAGCCGACATTGAGCGGGGCGACGCCGACGCTGTTGGGCGGCGCGATATTCTGGACCGTGACGGTGACCTTGCGCTGTGCGAGCGCAGGCTGAACGATGCTCCCCGCCACGACAATGGCGAACGCTAGTTTGACGATTGGCTTCATGACGCTGATCCCTCAACAGGCGGACATTGCCTGCGCGAGGGCCATTCGAAGGGTGCCGGATAAGGTTACAGTTCCTCGACCTTTTCACCGTCCATCGATGGCTGTGGCACGTCGACCCTCGGCGCTGGCATCGCTGCCTGTCTCGAAGTCGCTCACCGGGTGCGGACCCTTAGTTTCATCTCGGGCCTGAGCGTAGGAGGGCGTACATAAAGGCCGTAAGAACTTCGCGGATTTAGCCGCATTTTCCGCTTCGTACCGGCGCGTATCGGCGCCGTAGCGAGGCGCGAATGACCCCGACCAAACTGCTCATCGGCCAGATCCTGATCGTTTTCGCGATCATGATGCTGGGCGTCTGGGCAGCGACGCAGTGGGCCGCAGCGATGCTCGCCTACCAGCCCGAGCTGGGCCCGGCCTGGTTCCTTGTCGGCGGCTATCGCGTCTACCGGCCCTGGGCGCTCTTTGCCTGGTGGTTTCATTTCGACGCCTATGCGCCGCACGTCTTCGACAAGGCGGGCACGCTCGCCGGTGCGAGCGGCTTTTTCGGCTGCGCGGCGGCGATCCTGGGATCCTTGTGGCGTTCCCGGCACGCGAAGACGGTCACGACCTATGGTTCCGCGCGCTGGGCGACGCCGCGCGAGGTTCGTGCCGCCGGTTTGACCGGCGCCGCCGGCGTGTTCCTGGGGCAGCTGCATCGACGGTATTTGCGCCATGACGGGCCTGAGCATGTCATGGCGTTCGCGCCGACCCGCTCGGGCAAGGGCGTCGGTCTTGTCGTGCCGACCCTGCTCGCCTGGACGGGCTCGGCGGTCGTGCACGACATCAAGGGCGAGAATTGGCAGCTGACGGCGGGCTGGCGTGCGCGCTTCTCGCACTGCCTCTTGTTCAATCCGACCGATGCACGTTCGGCGCGCTATAATCCGCTGCTCGAGGTCCGCCGCGGCGCCGACGAGGTGCGCGACGTCCAGAATATCGCCGACATCTTGGTCGATCCCGAAGGGGCGCTCGAGCGGCGTTCGCACTGGGAGAAAACCAGCCACTCGCTGCTCGTCGGCGCGATCCTCCATATCCTCTATGCCGAGGAGGAGAAGACGCTCGCACGGGTCGCCACTTTCCTGTCCGATCCTCAGCGCAGCTTCGTCGACACGCTCAAGCGCATGATGGCGACCAATCACCTCGGCACGTCCGAGACGCCGCGCGTCCATCCGGTCGTAGCCTCGGCCGCCCGCGAGCTGCTCAACAAGTCGGACAATGAGCGCTCCGGCGTGCTGTCGACCGCGATGTCGTTCCTCGGGCTCTACCGCGACCCGACCATCGCGCGCGCCACCGCGTCGTGCGACTGGCGGATCGCCGACCTGGTCGAAGGCCGGCATCCGATCTCGCTCTACCTCGTCATCCCGCCGTCCGACATCTCGCGGACCAAGCCCTTGGTGCGACTGATCCTCAACCAGATCGGCCGGCGCCTGACCGAGCACCTCGATGCCGGGCCGGGCACGCGGCGGCACCAGCTTCTGATGATGCTCGACGAGTTTCCAGCACTCGGCCGCCTCGACTTCTTCGAGACCGCACTCGCCTTCATGGCCGGCTATGGCATCCGTGCCTATCTGATCGCCCAGTCGCTCAACCAGATCTCCAAGGCTTATGGCGAGAACAACGCCATCCTCGACAATTGCCATGTCCGCATTGCCTTTGCGACCAATGACGAACGGACGGCGAAGCGCATCTCGGACGCGCTCGGCACCGCTACTGAGCAGCGCTCGATGCGCAACTATGCCGGGCACCGGCTGGCGCCTTGGCTCGCCCATGTCATGGTCAGCCGCCAGGAGACCGCCCGGCCGCTGCTGACGCCGGGCGAGGTGATGCAGCTGCCCGCGGATGAGGCGCTCGTCCTCGTCTCCGGCCTGGCGCCGATCCGTGCCTGCAAGCTACGCTATTTCGAGGACCCGGCCCTGCGTGCGCGCATCTGCCCGCCGCCGCCGCTCGCGGATACCGGCTATGCCGATCGCCCGGCACCGCATGCCGACGACTGGGGCGATGCCGCGCGCGATAGCGACATCCGCCTAGTCGCCGACGCTACCTACGAGGAGCCGGCTGCCGCCAAGGACGCGGAGACCGGTGCGGCGGAGATTGGCCCCGCCGCATCCGATGCCGCCCCCGCCAGGGCCGCCGACCCCGTCGACCAGGGCGGTGTCCAGCAGGAACGCCATCCCGGGCTGGCGGAAGAGGCGCCGGTGGCGATCACAGTCCCCAGCAGCGATCCGCTGGGCTTTGGCGACGAAGACGACGATCTCGCGTCGGATGTGCGCGCGATGGACCGCGCGCGCGGCGTGACCGACATGACCCGCGCGCATACGCTCAACCAAGGCGGGGGTCGCGACGACGACCTCGTGCCGAGCTTCTGAGGCGCCGCCGGTGAAGACGCGCCACCATCTCTATCTCGACCAGGATCTGAGCGAACAGCTCGAGGCGCTGGCCTCCCGGCCGGGCGGTTCCAAGTCCGCGATCGCCGCGGATGCGCTGCGCGCCTATCTCGCGCGACGCGGCGCCCGTGAGGTCGACGATCTTCTCAAGGTTCGGCTCGATCGGATCAGCAACGTGCTCGCCCGCATCGAGCGCGACAGCCACATCCTGCTCGAGACGCTGGCGCTGTCGGTCCGCTACCAGCTGAACGTCACGCCGCCGCTTGCCGAGGACGACAAGGTCGGCCAGGCGCTTGGCCGCGATCGGTTCCGGGCGCTGGTCGAGCAGGCCGGCCGGCTGGTCGCCCAGGGCCGGCGCACCCTCGATCCCGAGGGCGGCCGATGAACGCCGTCCGCAGCGAATCCACCGATCGGCGCCGCGCGATGCTGCGGACCGCGATGGGAGCCGGCATCGCCGCGGCGCTCGGCGATCCGCGCGTCGTCGAGATCATGGTCAATCCGGATGGCGCGCTTCGACTCGACATCTTGGGCGAGGGCAGGGTGGATACCGATATCCGCGTCGACCCCGACCAGGTCGAGCGGATCATCCGGCTGGTCGCGAGCCATGCCCGCACCGAGGTGCACGGCGCATCGCCCATCGTTTCCGCCGAGCTGCCCCCGCACGGCGAGGGCGCGGGGGAACGGTTCGAGGGCATCCTGCCGCCCGTGTCGCTCGGCCCATGCTTCGCGATCCGCAAGCCCGCCCAGCGCCTCTATACGCTGGACGATTATGTCGCAGATGGGATCCTGCCGGCCCCGGTTGCCGAACGCCTGCGCGAAGCGGTGCTGGCGCGGCGCAACATCCTCGTCGCTGGCGGGACCAGCTCGGGCAAGACCACGCTCGCCAATGCGCTGCTCGCCGAGATGGCGGCGCTCGATGAACGTATCATCCTGATCGAGGACACGCGCGAGCTGCAATGCGCCGCCGCCGACAGCGTGGCGCTTCGCACCCGGCCCGGCATTGTCGGCATCGCCGATCTCGTGCGCTCGACCCTGAGGCTGCGGCCCGACCGGATCATCGTCGGCGAGGTCCGGGGCGCCGAAGCGCTCGACCTCCTCAAGGCCTGGAATACCGGGCATCCGGGCGGCATCGCGACCGTCCATGCCAACGGTGCGGTCGCAGCACTCCACCGGCTCGAGCAACTCGCCCAGGAAGCGGTGGTGACGGTGCCTCGCCACCTCATCGCCGAGGCGATCGACCTCATCGTCTTCCTCTCGGGGCGGGGCCTTGCGCGCCGGGTCGAGACGGTCGTGCGCGTCCACGGCCTCGATCCGGACGGCAATTACGTCCTCGCCGATTCCTTTCCCCTCGCACCCCAAGGAGACTGACCATGCGCATCATCCTGCCGCGCACCCCCTACCTCGTCGCCCCCGCTTCGACCGCCCTCGCGCTGATCCTGACCGGCGCCGCGCACGCCGCGGGCTCGGGCATGCCCTGGGAGGAGCCGCTTCAGAAGGTGCTGGACTCGGTCCAGGGCCCGGTCGCCAAGATCGTCGCGGTGGTCATCATCATCGTGACCGGCCTGACGCTCGCATTCGGAGAGACCGCGGGCGGTTTCCGGCGCCTCATCCAGATCGTGTTCGGCCTCTCGATCGCCTTCGCGGCGTCGAGCTTCTTCCTGTCCTTCTTCAGCTTTGGCGGCGGGGCGCTGATCTCGTGACCGGTGCGGTTTTGCAGGGCACCGGGCCGGACGGCTTCGAGGCGCCCATCCATCGCTCGCTGACCGAGCCCATTCTCCTGGGCGGGGCGCCGCGCGGCCTGGCGATATTGGGCGGCACGCTCTCGGCGGCCCTGGCGCTCGGGCTGCAGCAATGGCTGGCGGGACTTCTGGTCTGGGCGCTCGGCCATTCGCTCTGCGTTTTCGCGGCCAAGCGCGATCCCGATTTCGCCGCGGTCATACTGCGCCACTTGCGGCACAAAGGACGGCTCGCATGCTGAACCTGCGCGAGTATCGCGGCCGCGCCGACCGACTGGCCGACCATCTGCCCTGGGCAGCCTTGGTCGCGCCCGGGATTGTCCTCAACAAGGATGGCAGCTTCCAGCGAACGCTTGCCTTTCGCGGGCCGGACCTGGAAAGCGCGACCGAGGCCGAACTTATCTCGGCTTGCGCGCGGGCGAACAATGTCCTGCGCCGTCTTGGCTCGGGCTGGGCGCTGTTCTTCGAGGCCGAGCGCCGCGAGGCGCAGGGCTATCCGGCGAGCAGCTTTCCCGATGCCGCCTCCTGGCTGGTCGATGCGGAGCGCCGCGCGGCTTTCGAGGGGGCCGCCGCCGCGCACTATGAGAGCCACTTCCATCTCAGCTTGCTGTACTTGCCGGGCGCAGACCAGAGCGACACGGCCGGCCGCATCCTGGTCGAGCGCGCAGGGGACGGTACGCGCGACTGGCGCCAGGCACTTGCGGCCTTTGTCGCCGAAACCGACCGCGTCCTCGACCTGCTCTCGGGCTTCATGCCCGAGGTCCGCGGCTTGGACGATGCCGAGACGCTCACCTATCTGCACCGGGCGATCTCGACCAGGCCGCACCCGGTCGCGGTGCCCGAGACGCCGATGTATCTCGATGCGCTGCTCATCGACACCGAGCTGACCGGCGGCCTCGAGCCGATGCTGGGCGATGCGCATCTGCGCACGCTCACGCTGCTCGGCCTCCCCAATGTCAGCCGGCCGGGCCTGCTCGACGCCCTCAACCATCAGGACCTGGCCTATCGCTGGGTCACCCGCTTCCTCGCGCTCGACAAGCCGGAAGCAACCAAGGCGCTCACCCGCATCCGCCGGCAATGGTTCAACAAGCGCAAGTCGATCTCCGCGCTGCTGCGCGAGGTAATGTACAACCAGCCCACCCAATTGCTCGACAGCGATGCCGACAACAAGGTGGTCGATGCCGATCTCGCGCTGCAGGCGCTGGGCGGGGACCATGTCGCGTTCGGCTACCTGACCACCACCATCACCGTGTCCGATCCGGACCGCGCGCGGGTCGAGGAGAAAGTCCGCACGATCGAGCGGGTCGTCAACGGCCTGGGCTTCAGCCTGATCCGCGAGGGCGTCAATGCGGTCGAGGCATGGCTTTCGAGCCTGCCGGGGCAGGTCTATGCCAATGTCCGCCAGCCGCTGATCCATACCCTCAACCTGGCGCACCTGATGCCCTTGTCGAGCGTCTGGGCGGGGCCCGAGCGCAACGCCCATTTCCAAGGGCCGCCGCTCCTCGTCGCCGAAACCAGCGGCTCGACGCCGTTCCGCCTGTCGACCCATGTCGGCGATGTCGGCCATATGCTGATCGTCGGGCCAACCGGCGCGGGCAAGTCGGTGCTGCTGAGCCTGCTGGCCTTGCAGTTCCGGCGCTATGCGGGCGCCCAGGTCTATATCTTCGACAAGGGGATGTCGGCCCGCGCCGCGGTGCTGGCATGTGGCGGTGCCCATCATGCACTCGGGCTCGGCGCCGACCAGGGTGGGACCATCGCCTTCCAGCCGCTGCGTCACATCGACCGCGCGGAAGAGCGCGCCTGGGCCGCCGAATGGCTGGCGGCCCTGCTCGCGCACGAAAAGGTCATGGTCACGCCCGAGATCAAGGACGCGCTCTGGTCGGCGCTCGCCAGCCTGGCATCCGCGCCGGTTGGAGAGCGTACGCTGACCGGCCTCTCGCTCCTGCTCCAGTCGGTCACGCTGCGCGCGGCGCTTGCTCCCTACACGCTGGAGGGCCCCTATGGCCGGCTGCTCGACGCGGCCGAGGACGATCTCGCGCTCTCCGCGCTGCAATGCTTCGAGACCGAGGCGCTGATGGGGCAGGCGGGGGTGGTCGCCCCTGTGCTCACCTATCTGTTCCACCGGCTCGAGGCGCGCTTCGACGGCCGCCCGACGCTGCTCGTCCTCGACGAGGCCTGGATCTTCCTCGACCATCCCTTGTTCGCCGCGCGCATCCGCGAATGGCTTAAGGTACTTCGCAAGAAGAATGTCGCGGTGATCTTTGCGACGCAGAGCCTTTCGGACATCGCCGACAGCCAGATCGCCCCGGCGATCATCGAGAGCTGTCCGCAGCGCATCCTGCTTCCCAACGACCGCGCGGCCGAGCCGCAATCGCGCGCGGCATATGTCCGGTTCGGGCTCAACGACCGCCAGATCGCCCTGATCAGCCGCGCCACGCCCAAGCGCCAATATTATCTCCAGTCGGCGCAGGGCAATCGTCTGTTCGAGCTTGGGCTCGGGCCGATCGCGCTGGCGCTGTGCGGTGCCTCCGACGCCGCCATCCAGGCGCGCATCGACGCGCTGCTCGCCGAACAGGGTCCCGACGCCTTCGCTGCCCGCTTTCTCGATTCCGCCGGCCTGGACTGGGCAGCCGCACTCCTTGCCGGCTTCCCCGACCATCCGACCCATCCGGAGTAATGTCCATGTCCCGTCTCACCAGGAAACATGTCACCGCCTCGATGCTAGCGCTCGGCGCGCTCGGGTCGCTCGCCGCCGCCACGCTCACCCTGCCGTCGCCGGCAGCGGCGCAGCTCACCGTGTTCGATCCGAGCAATTATTCGCAGAATGTGCTGAGCGCCGCGCGCGCGCTCCAGCAGATCAACAACCAGATCCAGGCGCTGCAGAACCAGGCGACCATGCTCCGCAACATGGAGCGCAACCTGACGCATATCGACTTTCCCGAGCTCCAGACGCTGCTCGGCCAGCTGCGCGAGATCGATCGCCTCATCCAGCAAGCCAAGGGAATCGACTTCCGCGCCGCCAGCGTCGACGCCCAGTTCCGCGCCCTGTTCCCCGATTTCGACGCGCAGGTCAGCGGGAGCGCGCGGGCTGCGCAGGCGCGCTCCCGCCTCGACACCGCCATGGCGGGCTTTCGCCACACCATGCAGGTCCAGGCCCAGATCGCCGAGACCGTGCAAGCGGACGCGGCGATGCTGGCGAGCCTCAGCGGCAAGAGCCAGGCGGCCGACGGCGCGCTCCAGCTCGGCCAGGCCGGCAACCAGCTGCTCGCGCTCGGTGCCAAGCAGCAGATGCAGATCCAGGAGCTGCTCGCCGCCCAGTTCCGCGCCCAGGCGGTCGAGCAGGCCCGCCAGGCGCAGGCGGAGCTCGATGGCCGCGCGGCGACCAAGAAGTTCCTGGGCACAGGCAAGGCCTACACGCCCCGCTAGCCGCTTGTCGGCGGCGGTTCCTCCCGCCGGCCGCCGACCGTCGCGGGGCGCCTCTTGCCCCCGGATGCCCCGCGACACCCTTTGATCTGAGGATGCCGAGATGAACGATCTTAACGTCATCGATCGCTTCATGGCCGACTTCATCCGCTACATCGACAGCGGGTTCGGCCTGCTGGGCCCCGATGTCGGCTTCCTGACGAGCACGCTGATCGGCATCGATATTACGCTAGCCGGCCTGTTCTGGGCGATGGGCGGCGAGGACGATGTGCTCGGGCGGTTCCTCAAGAAGATCCTTTATATCGGCGCTTTCGCGTTCCTCCTGAACAGCTTCTCGCGGCTCGCCGACATCATCTTCAAATCCTTTGCGCAGGCAGGCCTCACCGCCGGCGGCGGCGCGATGAGCAGCGACCAGCTCCTCCAGCCCGGGCGGCTCGCCGGCGCGGGATTTCAGGCCGCCTGGCCGCTTCTCGACCAGGCGTCGGATCTCCTGGGCTTCACCAGCTTCTTCAACAATTTCCTGACGATCATGCTGCTGCTGATCGCGTGGGTGATCGTGATCTGTGCGTTCTTCATCCTCTCGGTGCAGATGTTCATCACGATCATCGAGTTCAAACTGACGACGCTTGCCGGCTTCATCCTCGTGCCGTTCGCATTGTGGAATCGCACGAGCTTCCTTGCCGAGCGGGTGCTGGGGTCGGTGGTGAGCTCGGGCATCAAGGTGATGGTGCTCGCCGTCATCGTCGGCATCGGCTCGGGCTTCTTCACCGACTTTACCGAGGCGCTCCAGGGAAAGGAGCCCGACATCGCGCAGGCGATGAGCCTGGTGCTTGCGAGCCTCGCGCTGTTCGGCCTCGGCATCTTTGGCCCGGCCATCGCCTCGGGACTGGTCGCCGGCGCGCCGCAACTGGGCGCGGGCGCGGCCCTGGGTACCGCCGTCGCGGTCGCCGGGGGCGCAGCCGTCGGGGGCGGCGCGCTTGCCGGCGCGGCACGCGCTGCCGGCGGTGCGGGGCTGAGCGCGATCCGGGCTGGTACCGCAATGGGTTCGGCAGCCTCCACCGCCTATCGGCTTGGCCAGGAAACCTCTGGCGCATCCAGTGTCGGCGCCGGCCTGTCCGGCATCGCCACCGCCGCGCGCGGGGCGGTGGGACAGCGCGCCGGCGCGGCGCTCGGCCTGGGCCAGGCTGCCGCGCGCGGCCGCGATGCCGCCTGGCAGGCCGGCACGACCACCGGCCCGTCCGGCGCTGGCGGAGGTACCGGCACAGACAAGCCAGGCGGCAGCGGCACGCCGGCCTGGGCCCAGCAGATGCGCGCCGAGCAGACCGCCCGGCATCACCGGCATGTCGCCCTCCAGACGCTCAAGGAAGGCGATCGCGGCGGCGCCTCCGCAACCCCCGACATCAAGGAAAGGGACGAGTGATGAAGTTTCGCAGGAGCCTCCCCCGCTATGGCAGCACGCCCGATCCCGAGACGCCCTATCAACGCGCCGGCCAGGCCTGGGACGAGCGCATCGGATCGGCACGCGTGCAGGCACGCAACTGGCGGTGGATGGCCTTTGGTGGCCTGGCGCTTTCGAGCGCCCTATCGAGCGCGCTCGTCTGGCAGTCGATGCAGAGCCGCGTCCTGCCCTATGTCGTCGCGGTCGACGGCCTGGGCGAGGCGAGGGCGGTTGCGCCGGCCGATGCCGCCTACAAACCCACCGATCCGCAGGTCGCCTGGTTCCTCGCCCGCTTCGTGATGGATGTGCGATCCGTGTCGCTCGACCCGGTGCTGATGCGGCAGAACTGGCTTCAGGCCTATGATTTCGCGACCGAGCGCGGTGCGCTGGCGCTCAATGAACATGCGCGCGCCTCCGCGCCTTTCGCCAGGCTCGGCGAGAAGACGATTTCGGTCCAGGTGACCAGCGTCGTGCGGGCCTCCCCCACTTCCTTTCAGGTCAAATGGATCGAAGCGACCTTTGACCGTGGCAACCCGGTCGGCGCGACCCGCTGGACCGCCATCCTGACGGTCGCGATGCGCCCGCCGAAATCGGCCGAGGCGCTGCGCAGGAATCCGCTCGGCCTTTATGTCGAAGCGGTCGACTGGACCCGCGAGCTCGAGGATCCGGCGCCCCATCCCGGCCCCGCCGTGCCCGCGGCGCCCGGCACCAATCGCCCTGATCCTTTCCAGCCCCGTCCGGAGTAACGCCCATGTCGCATGTGCTGACGCCCGCCTGCATCGCCCTCGTCCTCGCAAACCCTTGCGCTGCGCAGACCGCGCCGCCCATCGGGCATCCCGGTGCCGCACCGGCGGCGGCGCAAACCGTGTCCGCCGGTCCGGCCGTTCGCCCCGAACCGGCGCCGTCCCGCCCGCGCCGCGTCGCGCGTCCCGCCCGCAAGCGGCCGGCCTTGCTGCGGGTCGATGCCGCGACGCGCGCGGCGACCCGCGAGCCCTCGGCGCTGGCGTTCATCAACGCGGTGCAGGTTTATCCCTGGTCGGACGGCATCCTCTACCGCCTCTACGGCGCGCCCGAGCGCATTACCGACATCGCGCTGCAACCCGGCGAGGCGCTTGTCGCGATCGCTGCCGGCGACACGGTGCGCTGGACGGTCGGCGATACGACGAGCGGGTCCGGCGAGGCGCGGCGCATCCATATCCTGGTCAAGCCCTTTGCCGCCGGGCTTCGCACCAACCTTCTGATCACCACCGACCGGCGCAGCTATCATCTCCAGCTCGAAAGCACGGCGGCGACGGCAATGGCCGCGATTTCCTGGGTCTATCCCGAGACGGCATTGCTTGTCGCCAAGCGGGACGCCGCGCCGGTCATGGCAGCGCCGCCGACGCCCGCGCCAGCATCCGCGCCCGGCGTCGCGCCGGAGGCGCTGCGCTTCGACTATGCCATTTCGGGGGACCGGCCAGCCTGGCGGCCGCTGCGCGCCTTCGACGATGGCCGCCAAGTCTATATCGAATTCCCGGAATCGCTTTCGCAGGGCGAGGCACCCCCTCTGTTCCTGGTCGACGCACACGGCGCTGCCCAACTCGTCAACTACCGGCTCGCCGGGCGCTTCTATGTGGTCGATCGCCTGTTCGAGGTGGCCGAGCTGCGTCTCGGCGCCAGGAAGCAGCAGATCGTGCGGATCGCTCGCATTCCCAGTCGGGCGCCCAAAGCGGGGCGGGGATCATGACCGCGGCCGCACAGCCCGCGCCGCTGCCCGGCAAGGCCGACCCCAACGCGCTGGCACTGCGCGGCCGGCCTGGGCGCGTGGTGCGTTTTCGCCGGGGCGTGATCCTGTCCGGGGTGGCGCTCGCCGCCACGGCCGTGCTCGGCGTCACCTGGCTCGGCCTCCGGCCCGCGATCCACGCGGCAAGTTTGGGAGATGCGCAGCCCGTCGATGGCCGGGATGCGCCGCGGCCCCCCGAAGCGCTCGCGGGCGCGCCCAGGACCTATGGCGAGGTACCCCGTCTCGGCCCGCCGCTTCCGGGCGATCTTGGCGGCCCGATCCTGGAGCAGCAGCGCGAGACGCAGGCGGGGGGCCCATCGGCTGGTGCCACAAGCCCCGCACAAGAGGCCGGACCTGCCCAGGATGCGCGGGCACGCAGGATCGCCGAGCAGCAGGCGGCACGCCAGTCGGGCGTAATGATGCCGAGAACGCCGAACGCGCCCGATGCCCCAGCCAAGCCAACGGGGGCCGATCCGGCCTCGGCGATACCCGCCAGGGAGCCGGTCGCGCTGGATCCGGTGCGCGATCCGGGCGCACAGCAGCGCAAGATCGATTTCGTCGGCGTGCCGGCCCCGGCTGGCGATCGCAATCCATTCGCGATCGAGGATCCGCCCTCGGCCTTCCTGATGAGCGCAGGCAGCGTGCTTTCCGCCAGCCTGATCACCGGGCTGAACTCCGACCTGCCCGGCCTGGTCACCGCCCAGGTGACCGAGAATGCCTATGACTCGCCGACCGGCAGGTTCCTGCTCATCCCGCAGGGTGCCCGCCTGATCGGGAGCTATGACAGTGTCGTGGCCTTCGGCCAAAAGCGCGCATTGGTGGTATGGCAGCGCATCATCTTTCCCGACGGCGCGTCGGTTCGCATCGAGAACTGGCCGGCCAGCGACGCCAGCGGATATGCCGGGCTCGCCGACAAGGTCGATCTCCACACCTGGCAATTGCTCAAGGGCGTCGCTTTGTCGACGCTGCTGGGTGTCGGCAGCGCGCTCAGCTTCGGGGATGAGAGCGACCTCGTTGAGGCGCTCAGGCAATCCACCCAGCAGAATGCGGCGCGCGCGGGCGACCAGCTCGTGTCGAAGAACCTCAATGTGCAGCCGACGATCCGGGTCCGGCCGGGCTGCCCGGTGCGGGTCGTCCTGCACAAGGATCTGGTGCTGCGGCCCTGGCGCTGAGCGGGAGAGAGGTCATGGATCTGAAATTGCCCAAATTGCCCGAGCGCACGCCGGTGAAGTTGCTCGTCAGCATGCCGCCTGCGCTCCACCAGGATCTGGGCGACTATGCCGCACTCTATGCCGAGACCTATGGCCAGGCCGAGGCGGTCGCGGACCTGGTCCCGTACATGCTTCGAAGCTTCCTGGAGAGCGACCGGGCCTTTGCCAGGCGATCGCGGCCCGGCGGGAAAGGAGAGGGGGCATGACCGAGCCCTTGTCGTCGGCGGACGGCGAGCATCTTCCGATCACCGTCCGCATCCGGGAGGCCTGCCGATTGACGGGGATCGGCAGGTCCAAGCTCTACGACCTCATTGCCGCCGGAGAGATCGAGACGATCAAGATCGGCGTGATCACGCTGGTGCCGGTCGATGGATTGCTGCGATTTCTGGAGCGCAAGCGGGGCCGCGCTCGGTCGTGAACCGACATGGGCGTGACAGAGGCAGCGGCCTCGCCGTGCGGAATTCGGCCGCCTGGCCGAGCGCGAGGAGCGGCCGACCGTCCCCGATCGCGGAGGCGCTGGCCTCGGCATCGCCATCGCAGTTTCGCACCGTCCGGATGGCGTCGGTACGTGCAGGGACGGTCGGTCCCCCGCCGAAGGTCGCAATAGCCGTCATGCGCGAAACGCTCGGCTTCCAGCATGCGAAGTGCGGCGACCGGGGCGTCATGGGGCGCCCGATTGCCTCTCGAGCGGCTGCCCAAGGCAACGAACGAGCGAACGTCCAACATCTTGCGTCGCAGGGACGCACTGCGCCGTTGCGATCTTGCAATTTGATGATTTGTCCATTTATGACTTATGTCAGATCGAAGAGGTCTCCCGATGACGGGCGTAAGGGGTGAGGAATGGCAGCGAAACCTTTCATAATGGCCGCATCGGTCGTGCTGAGCCTGTTGGCGCCCGCATCCGCGCCTGGACAGGCGGCGTCGCGGCAGGATGAATTCGACTATCTGATTCCCCAGTTCGGCGAGCGCGCGCTCGACTGGGCCTCGAAGCAAACCGAGGCGACGCGTGCCAGGTTAAAGGCATCCCCGAACTTCGCCGCGGTGTTGGCGGACATGGAAGCCGTGCAGGCCCGCGCGCGACCGCTGCCGACCTACTTCCTGCTCGGCGGACGCCGCTTCCTCCGGGTCGTGCGCTCACAATCGCAGCCCTATGGGCGGATCGAGGCGGCGGACGCCGACCGCAGCGGCAGGCCGGGCGATTGGCGCACCGTCTTCGATCTCGATGCCTATAATCGGACGCAGTCTGTCCCCTCCACGATCAAATGGTTGAGTCCCGAACAGGAATGCCGGCCGCCGGTCTATGATCGATGCATGATCCCGCTCTACCGCGCGGGCGGACAGGACAATGGCTTTGTCGAAATCGACTTGGTGACGGGAACGATCGTCAAGGACGGCTTCCATCTCGAACCCGGGCGGAATTTCGTCGGCTGGTTCGACCGCGACCAACTGGTTGTGGCGCACACCACCGAAGGTGCGCCGTCGCTGCCGAGCCAGTTCCCGGCGGAGCTCAAGATCTGGAAACGCGGCTCGCCGCTTCGCCAGGCACGCACGATCTTCCGGACCGACCCGCAGGACTCGCTGTTCGAGTTCAGGGTGTCGGGACCGGCCGAGCGGCGGCGCATCATCGTGAATGTCGCGAAGAGCTATTCCCGGTTCCGGATAAAGGAGATCTCGCTCGCCGGAGCGGTGCGCGACATCCCCTTGCCGGAGGCGTTGGCCAATTTCGGGACGCCGCAGATCAGTGGTCGTTACCTCGCGGTGCAGCTCGACGAGGCGGCGACGGTCGACGGCCAGGCCTATCCGGCGGACTCGATTCTCTCCTACGATCTGGACTCGCGTCGGATAACCGCGATTATGACGCCGCCTGCGGGCGTCTATCTGACCGGCGGGTTTGTCGCGACGCGGAGCGGCTTCGCCATTGTCGGCGTCCGCGATCTGCGGCGTATTGTCTATTCCGCGATCCCGGTTGCCGGCAGATGGGCGGTCAGCGAGCGGTATACTGAAAGGCCGGGACTAACCCTGCGGTTGGCGTCGGATTCGTGGAGCGACACCTTGCTGCTGCGCGAGGAGGGCCTGCTCACCCCGGCCCGCTACGCGCTGCTGTCGCGCGGCGCGCCCACCGTGATCGATACCGCAGAACCGCAGGCTGACCTTGTTGGCTATGTCGTGGATGTTCGCTCCGCACGATCGAAAGACGGGACGCTGGTCGACTATTATCTGATGCACAAGGCCGGGCGCGACAGCGGGCCCGTTCCGACGATCGTCCAGGGCTATGGCGGTTTCGGTGTCAGCAATGATCCCGCCTATCTGTGCTGCCGACTCGGGACGAGCTGGAAAAGCTGGTTCGATCGCGGCGGCGCGCTCGCGATAACCGCGATCCGGGGCGGCGGCGAGCGCGGTGGGGCATGGCATCGTGACGCCACCGGTATCCATCGGATCCGGTCGTTCGAGGACTTTATCGCGGTCGCGCAAGACCTGCAGCGTTCGGGCTTCACCGACGCGCGCCACCTTGGAATGCTGGGGCATAGCGAGGGAGGCCAACTCACCGCAGGTGTGGCAGTGATGCGACCGGATCTGTTCGCCGCGGCGCTGATCGGCGCGCCGGTGACCGATAACGCGATTGTCGGGCATGGCGATGGCGGCATCAGCGCCGGTATGGCGAGCGAGGAAGGCGATTGGAACGACCCGGCCGAGCGCAAATTCATCGAGGCCTGGGATCCCTATTCCAATATCCGCCCCGGCACGGCCTATCCGGCCATGCTCGTCGTGGTCGCCACCACCGACAATCAGGTCGGGCCCAGCCATGCGCGTCGGTTCGTGGCGAGGATGCAGAAGGTCGGCGCGCCCGCGCTCCTTCTCGAGGGGCGCGACGGCGGCCATGATTATCCCGATCCCCTCACGCAGACCGCCGATGCCGCGCTGCAGATGAGTTTCTTCCTCGACACGCTGATGCCCGCGCACTGATCGGCACGGATGGAAGCATCCTTCGTCCGGGTACCGACCACAAGACAGGGCCGGCAGGCCCGCCCGCCGGCCCGGGGTCGAAAGGCTCAACGCATCGCATCAGCAAGGCTGCGGAGACGATCGATCCGCGCCCAAGGCTGAGCTCCCGGTTGAGAACGCGCATCAACATATTTGATATGCTGTCCAAATTACCTAGACTCTCAGGCGAGGCACACCTGGCATCGGAGTGGCAAATGGCGAACGCGATGGCCCGCGTCATCCTGTTGAGCGAGACCGGCGGGCCGGAGAAGCTCGTCATGACACAGGCCGAGGTCGGCACGCCAAGGGCTGGCGAGATACGGCTACGCCAGACAGCGATCGGCGTGAACTATCACGACATCTATGTCCGCAACGGTCTGTACCGCACCCTGGCTTTGCCTGGCGTGCCCGGTATCGAGGCGGTCGGCTTCGTCGAAGAGGTCGGAGAGGGCGTCGAAGGCCTGAGCGTCGGTGACCGCGTGGGGTACGTCTCTGGCGGGTATGGCGCCTATGCGGATCAGCGCATTCTTCCCGCCGCGCTAGCGCTGAAAATTCCGGACTGGATGAGCGACGTCCAGGCGGCCGCCACGCTGATGAAATCGCTGACCGCTTGCGCGCTTCTCCGCAGGGTGCACAAAGTGACGGCGGGTCAGACCGTCCTGATCCATGCGGCGGCTGGTGGCATGGGGCAGTTGCTGGGGCGCTGGGCGTCGGCTCTCGGCGCGATCGTGATCGGTACCGTTGGCAGCGAGGCGAAGGCAGGGGTGGCGCGCGGCGCCGGCGCCAACCATGTCATTCTCTACCGGGAAGACGATACCGCCAAGCTCGCCCGCGAGCTGACCGGCGGCCACGGCGTCGACGTGGTCTTCGATGCCGTCGGGGCCGACACGTTCCAGTCGAGCCTCGATTCGCTTGGGTTCTGCGGCCATCTCGTCAATTTCGGCCAGGCGTCGGGCCCCGTAGCCCCGGTGTCACTGCAAACGCTGGCCGCGCGGTCGCTGACCCTCTCGCGGCCAATCATCTTCCACTATATCCGAACTGCGCAGCTTCTCCGTGAAATGGCGCAGGAGACCTTCGCGGCGTTCGACGTCGGATCGATCAAGCCGATCGATCCCATCGTCCTTTCGATGGGTCAGGCGCCTCAGGCGCATCTGATGCTGGAACAACGACAGAGCCCTGGCGGCATCGTTCTGGTTCCATAAAGCCGGGTCCGCACGACGGCGAGGGGGAGAAGGCTTGGATCGCATCGACACCGCGTCACGATTGCTCCAGGATCTTTGGTGCGGGCGCCAGCGACTGCCTCAGTTGCCCGAGGCGTTGCGGCCCCAGACCGAGGAAGAGGGCTATGCCATCCAGGCCCGCCTGGAAAAGCTGAGCGGGTCGCCCCTTTTCGGCTGGAAGATCGCCGCGACGAGCTTGGCCGGACAAGCGCATATCCAGGTCGGTAATCCGCTGGCGGGCAGGTTACTCCAGGAGCGCATTCTGGGCGCCGGGGAGAGCTATGAACTCGGCGACAATCTCATGGGGGTCGCAGAACTCGAGTTCGCCTTCCGGATGGGCGAGGATTTGCCCGCGCAAGCCGAACCCTACACGCCCGAAGAGGTGGTCGCGCGCGTTGCAACGCTTCACCCGTCGATCGAGATACCGGACACTAGGCTTTCGGAATTTGAAAAGGCGGGCGCCCCTCAGTTGATCGCGGACAATGCGTGCGCAGACCGGTTCAAGCTTGGCCCTGCCTCGCCCGAAATCTGGCGGTCCCTCGACCTTGCCGCACATGCGGTGACGGGGGCGATCAACAATGGCCAAAAGCATCATGGGATTGGCCGGAATGTCCTTGGTCATCCGCTGGTCGCGCTGACCTGGCTGGCCAATCGACTGTCCTCGCTCGGCCTCCCTCTCGAGGCAGGTCAGGTTGTCACGACGGGCACCTGCCTGATTCCGATGACAATCAGACCGGGGGACCATGTCCTGGGCGATTTCGGTGAACTGGGTCGGGTCAGCCTCTCGATCCGCTGAAGCGATCGCTCGCCCTCTGGCCCTAGGGGCCTATTCCGAGCGTGGCCTCGGCTTCGGTACAGATCCAATCGCGAAACTCCCGGAAAACAGGGCGCTTCAGCCGATCTTCCGGATAGACGAGATAATAGTTGCGGTTGTCGGCGAGGCTGAGGTCGACCGGCACCAGCAGCTGCCCCGCTTCGAGCTCCGGCTGGATCAAGAAACTGGGCATCAGCGCGGCGCCCGTGCCTGCGCGGACCGCTTCGGCAAGCATCAGGAAATGCGCGGCGCTGGAAACCGGCTGATGGTCGGAAGGCAGCGACAATCCGCTCAGCGCGAACCAGCGGCGCCATGCGTCCCGACGTGCCGATTGCACCAGGAGCGGCAGGCGCAGGAAGTCGGCCGCGGTCCGGATATCATATTCCCTGGCGAGCGCGGGCGCGACGACGGGTACGACATGCTCGCGAAACAGGAGGTCATGCGCGGCATCCGGCCAATCCGAGGCGCCGACATGAATGGCGGCATCGAACGGCTCCCGCGCAAATCCGAAAATATCGACACGCGCAGCGATATTGACGATCATACCGGGGTGACGGGCCGTCAGCCGGGGCAGCCTTGGTGCCAGCCAGCGCATGCCGAAGCTCGGCAGCGTGGCGAGCTCGATCGACTGGATCTGTGGTGCTGAGACATGGTTCGCGGTAGCCCGCCGGATCGAGGCCAGGGCCGGGGCGATGTCGGCCAGATAGGTTAGCCCCGTGGCATTGACTGCCACCCGCCTTCCGCGGCGCTCGAAGAGCGACACCCCGAGCCAATCCTCCAGCGCGGCGATCTGGCGGCTGACCGCACTCTGGGTGAGGCCGAGCATGTCCGCAGCATTTGAGAAGCTGCCGCCGCGGACAGCTGCTTCCAGGCACCGCAGCATCGACAAGGGCGGCAACAGCCTGGAGTCCTGCTCATTCATATTACTCATTTATACTCGACGAATTCGCGTTTGGATAGCTGGACGCCGGCCGCTAGCAGATGAATGAAGCGCATAAGTTTCCTTGGCTCTCCTTTCGCCGATTGCTGGACACCAACATCATGGCCAATCAGCCTTTTCGCTCCCTTTGTCCCGCCTCCGGGGAGCTCGTCTGGGAGGGCGCAGCCGATACCGCGGACCAGGTCTGCGGCAAGGTGGACGCGGCGCGCCGGGCCGCCGGGCGCTGGGCGGATACGCCGCTCGCCGACCGCATCGCGGTCAGCCGCGCGTATGGCGCGCTGCTCGACACGCACCACGCCGAGCTCGCCGAGACGATCGCGCGGGAAACCGGCAAGCCGTTATGGGAAGCCCGGCAGGAAGTTCAGTCGATGGTCGGAAAGGTCGAATTGTCGATCCGCGCCCAGGCCGAGCGCGCGGGCGCCAGGGAGGACGCGGCGGCCTTCGGACATGCGCGGCTGCGCCATCGGCCGCACGGCGTAATGGCGGTGTTGGGCCCTTATAATTTCCCCGGCCATCTTCCCAACGGGCATATCGTCCCGGCCTTGCTGGCCGGCAATGCGGTGGTGTTCAAGCCGTCGGAGGAAACCCCGGCCACTGGCGAAGTCATGGCCAGGCTATGGCGCGAGGCGGGCCTTCCCGAAGGCGTCCTGATCGTCGCGCAAGGGGGACGCGATACCGGTGCGGCGCTCGTTGGCGCGGACATCGATGGCCTGCTTTTCACCGGTTCGGCGGCGACGGGTTTGGCGTTGCGCCGGGCCATGGTCGATCGGCCGCACGTGATCCTCGCGCTCGAGCTCGGGGGCAACAATCCCCTCATCGCGTGGGATGGCGATCCCTTGGCGGTGGCATCCATCATCGTCCAATCGGCATTTGCCACGACAGGGCAGCGCTGTTCATGCGCGCGCCGCCTGATCCTCCCGGACGGGCTTTTCGCCGGAGAAGTGGTCGAGGCCGTTGCCGCGCTGGCGGGACGAATGCGCATTGGACAATGGAACGAGCAGCCCGAGCCCGCCCTCGGCCCGTTGGTCTCCATCGCCGCTGCCCGGCAGGCGCGGCAGAAAGTCGACCTGTTGCGCGAAGCGGGCGCGCGGGAAATCCTTGCCCTGGGATCTGTCGCCGATCGCTCCGAGGCGTTTGTCACGCCGGCAATCCTGGACGTGACTGGCTGCGACGTGCCCGACGAAGAGATCTTCGCCCCGCTATTGCAGGTGATTCGCGTAGCGGATTTCGAGGCTGCAATACGGGTGGCCAACGACACGACCTTCGGCCTGGCCGCCGGATTGGTCTCGGCCGACGCGGATCTATGGCGTTCCTTCCTGCTGCGCTCTCGCGCCGGGGTCGTGAACTGGAATCGGCCGACCACGGGTGCCAGTGGCGCGCTTCCCTTTGGCGGGCTCGGCGCATCCGGAAACCACCGGCCGAGCGGCTATTATGCCGCCGACTATTGCGCCTATCCAGTGGCGAGCTTCGAGCAGCAGGCACCATCGGACCTTTCCGCGGAAATCCGGGGCCTCGCACCTTTCGCCTCGCTATCGCGTCCATAGGAGCCGTCGTGATGCGCGAGGTCAATTTCGATGGCCTGATCGGGCCAACCCACAATTATGGGGGCTTGTCGCTCGGCAATCTTGCTTCGGCGGCAAATGCCGGGCTCGTGTCCGCGCCCAGGTCCGCAGCGCTTCAGGGCCTCGACAAGATGCGGCGCCTGCTGGCGCTTGGGCTTCCCCAGGGAATCTTCCTGCCCCACGACCGTCCGGACACCGCCTGGCTTCGCAGGCTGGGGTTCGCCGGCGACGACGACGCAATCTGCCGGGCTGCCCAGCGCGAAGACCCCGCGCTGCTGCGCAATGCGCTTTCGGCGTCCGCGATGTGGGCGGCAAATGCCGCGACCGTGTCGCCCGCGCCCGACACGCGCGACGGACGGTGCCATCTCAGCGTCGCCAATCTCTCGACGATGCTCCATCGCAGCATCGAGCCCGACCACACCCTGCGCCAGCTGCGACTTGCCTTTGGCGACGAACGGCATTTCGTGGTTCATGCCCCGCTTCCGCCGGGCCTTGGCGACGAGGGTGCGGCAAACTTCATGCGGCTTGGACCGTCGCATGCCGAGCACGGGGTGGGGCTGTTCGTCTTCGGTGGAGGTTCCGTCGATGGTTTTCCCGCGCGACAGCAGCGCACGGCCAGCGCCGCGATCGCACGCCGGCACGGCCTTCGCCCCGAGGCCCTGCTGCTCGTTCGCCAGCACGAGGCCGCGATCGCCAGCGGCGCATTCCACAATGACGTGGTGGCGGTCGCCAACGAGAATGTGCTCTTCGCGCACGAGCAGGCCTTCGCCGACCGCGCCGAAGTCCATCACTTCGTCCGCCAGCATGTTCAAGGAGCCTGTCTGGTGGAAGCGCCGGCCGATCGCATCCCCCTCGATCTCGCCGTCCGATCCTATCTCTTCAATTCGCAGCTGGTGAGCCTCCCGCGAGGCGGCATGGCCTTGATCCTGCCGCGCGAGGCACGCGACGCGGCACCGGTATGGGAATGGCTGCAGGAAGTCATCGCCATGCCCAATCCCATCCAGCATCTCGAAATAGTCGATGTACGCGAGTCGATGCGCAATGGCGGCGGACCCGCTTGCCTCCGCTTGCGTGTCGCCGTCGATGCGGCCGCCTTCGCTGCAATCGATCCCCGCTTCCTCCTGGACGAAGCGAAATGCGACCGGATCGAAGCGGTCCTGCGCACGCATTGGCCGCTGCAGGTTGCTCCAGACGACCTTGGCGCGCCGGCATTCTGGCAAGGATGTCGGACGGCGCGCCGCGCCCTTCTCGACATGCTTGGCTTCACACCGGGTGAGATCTGACATGCACAGTCGCATTCCCCCGACCGATACCCCGTTCGTCCGACCGGTTTGCGCCGAGGATATCGAAGCACTGCTGGCGCTGGCGGCGCTCACCGGCGGCGGCATGACCAATTTGCCCGCGGATCGCGAAGCGCTGAGCGAGAAGATCGCGTGGAGCGAGCGCTCGCTCGCGGAGACGATCACGGCGCCCGAGGATGAATTCTATCTGCTGGTGCTCGAGGATGGACATGGCCGGGTGATCGGCACCGCAAGCATCTTCTCAAGGCTCGGCGCACGCTGGCCCTTCTACAGCTACAAGCGCAGCCGAGTGACGCATGTGTCACGCGATCTCGAACGCACTTTTTCCACGCATCTCCTCCATCTCGTCAATGATTTCGATGGGGCGACCGAGGTAGGCGGACTCTTCCTGCATCCCTCGGCACGCACCGGCGGTTTGGGCGGGCTGCTTGCGCGCAGCCGCTACCTTTTCATCGCGCGCCATCGGGAGCGGTTCGCCGATACCGTGATTGCCGATCTGCGGGGCTGGATCGCCGACGGTAGGTCGCCCTTCTGGGATGCGATAGCCGGCCCATTTTTCGGCAGCGACTTTCACGATGCCGATTTTCACAACGCCCTGCATGGAAACCAGTTCATCGCTGACCTGATGCCGCGCTATCCCATTTATATCTCGATGCTTCCCGAGGCCGCTCGAGAGGCGATCGGGCGCCCGCATGACGCTTCGGTCGCGGCCCTTCGCATGCTGGAAGCCGAAGGCTTCATCCATGACGGATATTGCGACATTTTCGATGGCGGGCCGACCGTGCACGCGCGCACGGATGCCATCCGAACCGTTCGCAGCTGCGACGGGGAGGCGGCGATCAGCGCCTGTGCGATCGAAGGCTGCCCTGCGTTGCTCGCGCTCGGAAATGCTGCGGGCTTTCGTGCGTGGCAGGGCACAGCTTCGCTCGCGATGTAGGCGATACCCCATGGCAGCTGTGTGGCATGCAGCGGCGGGCGCATTCCGTACCCAGGCTCGGCTGGCGTTGCCGCGTGCAACTCAGATCAACACGAAGCGTCCGGCCTCGCGATCCTTTACGACCTCGCCTGCGGGGAACACCGTTCCGTTCATCGTGATGTAGACGCCTGGCTGCGCGACCTGGACAGTGGCGAAGGCCATGCCGAGGTTGAACGGGGCATCGCTTTCGGTGAACCGCGCAGGCGCGAGCGCGCCGACCAGCACGATCGTCTTGCCCTCTATCCCAGCCAGGATCTTGGCAGTCTCGGTCATCGTATCGGTGCCGTGTGTGATGATGATGCGCTTTGCCTGCGCGGCCGCGGCGCGCGCGGCAATCAGCGTGCGGTCGGCATCGTCCATCTCGAGGCTGTCCTTGCGCATCACTTCCTCGATCGTGAAGGGGTGCGCCACGCGCCCCACTTCGAGCAGCTGCGTGACCATGGTGCCGACGATTGTGTATTGGCTCGAGGCGTCGAAATATTGCTTGTCTATGGTGCCGCCGGTGGTGAGCACGAGGATGGGCTGATCGATATCCATGCGCGCGCCGTACCTGGCTCTTTAGAGTAATTACAGCTGTGGCGTGCAGGGCAGGTTCGATCCCCGCATACCGCCGAAAAGGGCAGGGGAGATCCAAATCCATGCTCCTCATAGGGTTAACTTGATA
>JBEVLV010000149.1:0-5526 GCA_040508955.1 Sphingomonas sp.
TCATCTTCGGGTTCCAGCGGTGGGTCTGGTGACCGAAGTGCGCGCCCGATTCGAGCAATTGCTGCATGGAGACGACAGGTGCCGCCATAGGGATAACTCCTTCCGGTTGAGCCTCTGGGAAGCGGGAACCGTGCGTTCACGGCACCGGGATATGATGCTTCCCATGCGGGTTGAGGCGGCGCGCTTAATCGAAACCGGCGCGCGATGCAAGCGAACAAAAGTGAACAAACGGACTTGACGATGGAACGTTAGCGGAACATAAAGGGCTCAGAAAGCGGACATGGAACGTCCAGCATCATCAAGCGGTTGAAATCCTTGAATTTCGGCGCGTTTTGGGAGCCAGAGTGATGGGTGCATTTGCTGTGATACTGTTCGGCGCCGCGTTCCTGGCCGCGATCTGGACCCTGGTGGCGAGCATCCTCCCGCAGTTGCCGCGCTTCGCGGCGCTGCTGCGTCCGGTCCCAGCTCTCCCCGCTCTGCCGCCCCGATTGGGGCGCGTCACAGTGCGCGCGGTGCCGGCACGGCTGCCGAAGCGCCTGCCGCTGCGCGCTGCTGCCTGATCCGGCGATAGCTGCGCACACTGAACGGTATCGAGAATAGATAGGCGGCCGCGACCACGGTCAGCGTCGGCCAGGGCGCCGATACCAGCGCGGCGGCCGCTACGACGAGAACAGCGATCGCCTCGAAGCGAACATTGCGGCGCAGGCGGATCGTCGGCGCGAAGGTCGCGATGCTCGACACCATCAGGATCGCGATGAAGATGGTCCAGCAGGCGATGCCGATCGGTGAACGCAGGAATCCCTCTCCTGTCCAGAGCCACAGATAGAGCGGCGCCAGCGCCAGCGCCGCACCTGCGGGTGCGGGAATACCGGTGAGGAAACCCGCCGATTTGTGCGGCTGGTGTTCGCGATCGATCTGCGCGTTGAAGCGGGCGAGGCGAAGCGCGCAGAACAGGGCGTGGATCATCGCGACGAGCCAGCCGAACCGTCCGAGCGCCTGCAGCGACCATAGATAGAGAATCAGCGCCGGCGCGACGCCGAACGAGATCGCATCCGAAAGGCTGTCCAGCTCGGCGCCGAATCGGCTCTCGGCGCGGACCAGGCGCGCGATCCGGCCGTCGATCCCGTCGAGCACCGCCGCGGCGAGCACCATCAGCACTGCCGCTTCCCAATTTTCCAGGATCGCGAAACGAATCGCGGTAAGCCCCGAGCAGAGCGCCAGCGCAGTTACCGTATTGGGCACGACCGCGCGCAGCGGAATGCCCCGCTCGCGGCGTGGCCGGAGGCTCATGGGCGCCGGCTGCTCATTGCGCGACGCCGGCGACGTTCGGCACGTTCTTGCGCGCGAGCACGGTCTCGCCCGCAACCGCTCGCTGGCCGAGCGCGACCTGGCAGCCATAGTCGTCGGGCACGAACACGTCGACGCGGCTGCCGAATCGGATCAGCCCGACGCGTTGCCCCGCGACGATCATATCGCCCGGCTTGACGAAGCTGACGATGCGTCGCGCAACCAGCCCGGCGATCTGGGTGAAGCCGATGCGCAGCCCGTTCCGATCCTCGACCAGGATGTGCTGGCGCTCATTCTCCTCGCTCGCCTTGTCGAAATCGGCGTTCATGAACTTGCCGGAGATATAGATGACATGGCGTACCGTGCCGTTGATCGGCGTGCGGTTCACATGGACGTCGAACACGCTCATGAAGATCGACACGCGGACCATCGGCTGGTCGCCCAGCGCCTGCGGGCCCTTGAGCTCGGGCGGCAGCGGGACGCGCTCGATCATCGTGATCAGCCCGTCCGCCGGGGCGACGAGCATCCCCTCGCCCTGCGGCGTCACGCGCACCGGATCACGGAAGAACGCCGCGACGCCCAGGGTGAGGAACACCAGCGGCCAGGTGATGAAATCCCAGATGAACAGGCTGGCCAGCGCGAACGCGCCGGCGATCAGCACATATTTGCGCCCTTCGGGGTGGATGTCGGGAAAACGCCATTTCACCGTCGAGGTGCCGACAGGAGGCTTATCGAGCGATGCCATGGGCGCGGGTCTAGCCACCAGACCGCGCCAATACAATGCAGCTTAGGGATTCCCGATCGATCGACGCAGGAATGCGAGCACGCGACGGCGATAGCGGTCGTCAGTCAGCCCCGATACCTCGTCATGATCGAGCCCGTCGACGATCCAGAGCGCGCGCGGCCCGCGCACCGCATCGAACAGCTCGCGCGTCTCATCGGGCGGCGTGTAGCGGTCCGCGCCGCCCCCGATCACGAACACCGGCCCGGCATATCGATGCAAGGCATCCAGCGGCGCGATTCGGCCAGGCCATACGCCATAGCGCGGCAGTGCCTGGAAACTGAGCCATGGTTCGAGCAGCCAAGCGGGCACAAATCCGACTTGCGACGCGATGCGATTGCGGATCGCGCGACGGATATCGGGATAGACGGCCTGGAGGATCAGCGCGTCCGCGCCGACGGGGCCGTCCGGGCCCAGCAGCGCGGCCGCGCCACCCAGCGAAACCCCGATCACGGCGATCGGTGCATTCCCTTCCCGATGCTTCAACCACGCCAGCGCAGCGGCCGCATCCGCACTCTCGCGCAGACCGAAACTATGCGACGCAGCGGTCGATCCGCCATGGCCGCGGAAATCGATCGTGAGCGCAGCGTAGCCCCGCCCCGCCAGCCAGGCGGCATTCGCCGCCATCATCGCTCGCGACGCGCCATTGCCGTGGAGCAGCAGTACGGCCGGCGCGTGCACGGTCGCGCCCGGCCAATAGCTGGCCGCAAGCGTCACGCCGTCTGTCGAAGCGATCTCCAGGTCCCGCGCCGGCGGTGCGGCGGGAGCTACCGTCGAAGGCGTCGTACGTACCATCGCGCTTCCCGCCATCCAGGACAGGGCGAGACCAAGCGCCAGCACGCCGAGCAACATCAGGGAGATCACTCGGCCGCCTCGCATTCCGGCATATTTGCGCGTCATCGGCGCGAAGCTACACTGCCGGCATGGATATCCAAGTCTGCACGCGGAACGATATCGATGCCTGGGTGGCGCTGCGCCGCGCGCTGTGGCCCGAGGAGGAAGGGCTGTGCTCCGGTGCCGAGGCGATGCTGGCCGAAAGCGACAAGGTCGCGCTGCTCTGCCGCTCCGATCGCGGCGAGGCGATCGCCTTCGCGGAAGCATCGATCCGGCGCGATTACGTCAACGGCTGTGACACCTCCCCGGTGGCGTTCCTCGAGGGCATCTATGTCGTGCCCGATCATCGCCATTCGGGAATCGGCCGAGAACTCGTCGGGCGCATCGCCATCTGGGCACGAGGCTTCGGCTGCACCGAATTCGCCTCCGATGCGCTGCTCGACAATGATTCGAGCCACGCGTTCCACGCCGCGATCGGCTTCGAGGAGACCGAACGCGTCGTCTATTTCCGGCGTCCGCTCTGACGCCGCGCAGCGCGCTTCCGCCCCTCGTCCCGTCGCAACGTGCAACCACTGCGCTTGCATGTTCGTTGGTTTTTGCGCAGTCGCTGTCGTCCGATTGTAACAGTTCGAAGGACTCCAATGCCCGCATCGTCCGCAGCCGCGAAGCGACGCACCCGCAGCAGCCGCCGCGAAGCCGGGGTCCCTTCGCCCTGGAAGCTGTTCCTCAAGGGGTTCTTCAAGAATCCGGTGATGGTCGGCTCGGTCGTGCCCTCATCGAGCCATACGATTCGCAAGGTGCTGGGGCCGGTCGACTGGGACAATTGCAAGCTTTTCGTCGAATATGGCCCCGGCGTCGGCACCTTCACCCGCCCGATCCTCGATCGCCTCGCGCCCGACGGCAAGCTCATCGCGATCGACACCAACCCCGATTTCGTCCGCTATCTCAAGCACACGATCAGCGATCCGCGTTTCTCGGCGGTGCTCGGCTCGGCGGCCGATGTCGAGCAGATCGTCCGCGACCAGGGCTTCGAGCATGCCGATTATGTGATCTCGGGCCTGCCTTTCTCGACCCTGCCCCCCGGCGTCGGCGACGCGATCGTCAAGGCGTCCCGCGCGGTGCTGCGCAAGGGCGGCGCGTTCATCGTCTACCTGTACAATCCCGCGGTGAAGAACTTCCTCACCCCGCATTTCGAGCATATCGATCACGGCATGGAATGGTTCAACATTCCCCCGTCCCAGATTTGGTGGTGCTGGAAGGACTGAGCGCGGCCAGCCCACCGATCGCCGCATTCGCGAACCGTCAACGCAGCCGGAGTTGATCCCCGGCCGCCATGCTCCTAGACGCTCGCCAAACCCCTTTTCAGGAAAGCGAGCATATGGCGAAGATCAAGGTTGCAACGCCGGTCGTCGAGATCGACGGCGACGAAATGACGCGGATCATCTGGCAGTGGATCCGTGAGCGACTGATCCTCCCCTATCTCGACATCGACCTCAAATATTACGACCTCTCGATCGAGAATCGCGACGCGACCGACGATCAGGTCACGATCGATTCGGCCAAGGCGATCCAGCAGTACGGCGTCGGCGTGAAGTGCGCGACGATCACTCCGGACGAGGCCCGCGTCGAGGAATTCAGCCTCAAAAAGATGTGGAAGTCGCCCAACGGCACGATCCGCAACATCCTGGGCGGCGTCGTCTTCCGCGAGCCGATCGTGATCAAGAACGTCCCCCGCCTGGTTCCGGGCTGGACCGACCCGATCGTCGTCGGCCGCCACGCCTTCGGCGACCAGTATCGCGCGACCGATTTCAAGGTGCCGGGCGCCGGCAAGCTCATGATGAAGTGGGTCGGCAATGACGGCCAGGAGCTCGAATACGAGGTGTTCGACTTCCCCTCGGCCGGTGTCGCGATGGGCATGTACAATCTCGATGAGTCGATCCGCGACTTCGCCCGCGCCAGCATGAACTACGCCGTGAACCGCGGCTGGCCGCTGTACCTCTCGACCAAGAACACGATCCTCAAGGCCTATGACGGCCGCTTCAAGGACCTGTTCCAGGAGGTGTTCGACGCCGAGTTCGCCGCGACCTTCAAGGAAAAGGGCATCATCTACGAACACCGCCTGATCGACGACATGGTCGCGTCGGCGCTGAAGTGGAGCGGCAAGTTCGTCTGGGCCTGCAAGAACTACGACGGCGACGTCCAGTCGGATACCGTCGCGCAGGGCTTCGGCTCGCTCGGCCTGATGACGTCGGTCCTGCTCTCGCCGGACGGCAAGACGGTCGAAGCGGAAGCGGCGCACGGCACCGTCACCCGCCACTACCGCATGCACCAGCAGGGCAAGTCGACCTCGACCAATCCGATCGCGTCGATCTTCGCCTGGACCCAGGGCCTGTCGTTCCGCGGCAAGTTCGACAACACGCCGGACGTCACCAAGTTCGCCGAGACGCTCGAGCGCGTCTGCATCGAGACCGTCGAGAGCGGCAAGATGACCAAGGATCTGGCGCTGCTGATCGGCCCGGACCAAGCCTGGATGACCACCGAACAGTTCTTCGAGGCGATCCGCGTCAACCTCGAAGCCGAGATGGCCAGCTGGGCCTGATCCGCTTCGGCGACTGAAATACCGG
>JBEVLV010000150.1:0-6979 GCA_040508955.1 Sphingomonas sp.
GCGGTCGTCAGCGGCCGCGAAGAGGGGGAGGGGAGCGTCACCCAGCCCCCGTACTTTCCAGAGCCCTTGTCGACGGTCGTCACCGAGGGCGTGGAATGCATCTGCCTCGGCGAGCCGCTCGATTGCCGCACGCGGCACGTCGGAGCGGCGCCAAACGTCCTCCACGGACACGAACGGAGTTGCGCCTCGGGCACCCACGATCGCGGCGCCATGAATGTTGGCCAGACCGCGAGCTTGGCGCAAACCCAGCCGGACAGCCAGGTAAGGGCCGCCGGTGGGCTCGAGCGTGCAGTCCCACCGGCTCGCATTTACACATGCAGGGCGTACCTCAACGCCGTGCTGCCGTGCATCCCGGATAATCTGGGCAGGAGCGTAGAAGCCCATTGGCTGCGCATTCATGAGCGCCGCGCAGAACACGTCGGGATGGTGGTGCTTCATCCAGCACGACGCGTAGGCGATCTTTGCGAAACTGGCGGCGTGGCTCTCCGGGAACCCGTAGCTTCCGAACCCCTCAATCTGCTTGAAGGTGCGTTCGGCGAACTCGCGCGGGTAGCCGCGCTCGACCATACCCTCGACGAGTTTGTCGTAGAAGTGGCTTACGCCTCCTGTGACCTTGAACGTCGCCATGGCGCGTCTCAACTGGTCCGCTTCTGCAGGGGTAAATCCAGCGCCGACGATCGCGACCTTCATCGCCTGTTCCTGGAACAGCGGCACGCCGAGGGTTTTCTCCAGCACGGCGCGCAGCTCGGGGCGGGGGTATTCGGGTCTTTCCTTTCCCTCCCGCCTGCGAAGGTAGGGGTGCACCATGTCGCCCTGGATGGGGCCTGGCCGCACGATCGCCACCTGCACCACGATGTCGTAGAAGTTGGCAGGCTTGAGCCGCGGCAGCATCGACATCTGGGCGCGGCTCTCGATCTGGAACACGCCGAGCGTGTCGGCCTGGCAGATCATGGCGTAGGTCGGGCCGTCATCATGCTGCAGGGTCGGCGAGGCCAGGTTCATCGCGATCCCCTTGCGATCGGCGAGCAGGTCGAAGGTGCGGCGCATGCAGCCGAGCATGCCGAGACCGAGGATGTCGACCTTCATGAAGCCAAGCTCCTCGATGTCGAGCTTCTCCCATTCGACCACGCGGCGATCGACCATCGCCGCCGGCTCGACCGGGATCAGCGCGTGCAGTTTGTCGCGGGTCAGCACGAAGCCGCCGGGATGCTGCGACAGGTGCCGCGGCGTGCCGACCAGTGCGCGCGCCAGTTCGAGCGTGAGCGCGAGGCGCGGGTCCTCGCGGTCGAGATTGAGCGCGTCGGCATGTTTGTCGTCGACATCGTTCGACCAGCCCCAGACCTGGCTCGACAGCGCCGCGGTCAGGTCTTCGGGCAGGCCCAGCGCCTTGCCCACTTCGCGCATCGCGCTGCGCGCGCGGAAACGGATGACGACGGCGGTCAGTGCGGCATGGTCATGGCCATAGGTCTCGTAGATCCACTGGATCACCTCCTCGCGCCGTTCATGCTCGAAATCGACGTCGATATCGGGCGGCTCGTGCCGCTCGGTCGAGATGAAGCGCTCGAACAGCAGCTGGTGCTCGATCGGGTCGATCGAGGTGATGCCGAGCACGAAGCAGATCACCGAATTGGCGGCGCTACCGCGCCCCTGGCACACGATCTGCTGGCTGAGCGCGAACTGGACGATCGAATTGACGGTGAGGAAATAGGGTGCGTAGCCCATCTGCTCGACCAGCCCGAGCTCATGGGTCAGCAGGTCGCGATGCGCCTGGGACGGCTTGCCGGCGAACTTCTGCTTGAGCCCGCTCCAGGCCAGCGCGTGCAGCGCCTGCTGCGCGGTCCTGCCATGGAGCACGGTCTCTTCGGGATATTGGTGCTTGAGCTGGCGCAGCGAGAAGGTGCAGCGCTCGGCGATCGCTTCGCTGGCGCGCAGGGCCTCGGGATAGTCGCGGAAGCGCCGCGCCATCTCTTCCGGCGATTTGAGGTGCCGGTCGGCATTGCGCTCGCGGCGGAAGCCGAGCTCGTCGATCGTGCATTTCTCGCGGATCGCCGTGACGACATCCTGCAGCAGCCGCCGGTCGGGCAGGTCGTAGAGTATGTCGCCGGTGGCGAGCGGCGTCAGCCCGAATTGCCGGGCAGCCCGGTCGAGCCGGTATAGCCGCATCGCGTCGTCGGGACGACGATGCTGGGTGAGGCAGACATGCCCGTCGGCACCGAAGACATCGGCCATCCAGCGCAGGGCCAGGGGATCGCCGGGATCGGCAAGGCCGGGCACGAGTGCGCCGACCAAGCCCTGCGCGGCATCGGCGACGTCCTCCCAATGGAGGAAGCATCGACCCTTTTCGCCATGCTGGGGATCGGCGCGCGACTTGCCGAGCGTGAGCAGGCCGGTAAGCCGCGACCATGCCGCGCTGTCCTCCGGCCAGACGAGCACAGAGCTGCCGTCGACCAGGTCGAGCCGGCATCCCGCGATCATCCGGATCGGCACGCCGAGATCGGCGAACTGCTCCGCTGCGACCAGCGCGCGCACGACTCCGCCCACGGAATTGCGGTCGACGATGCCGAGCGCGGGCAGGCCGAGCAGGGCAGCCTGCCGGAACAGATCCTCCGGCGACGAAGCCCCGCGCAGGAACGAGTAATGGGTCGTCACCTGGAGCTCGGCGTACGTCATCCGAACACGCCGTGCAGGTACCAGCTCAGGTCTCCGGTCACCGCGCGCTCGCCGTCGCCGCGGCGGAACAGCCAGTAGCGGCGGCCTTCCTCGTCCTCGACGCGGAAATAGTCGCGGACATGATGGCTCTCGGCGATGTGCTTCCACCATTCGCCGTGCACGCGCTCGGGGCCGTCGGAGCGGACGACCCGGTGCGTGGCGCCGCGCCAGGTGAAGCGCCGCGGGGCGTGATCGGGCAGCTCGGCGACGACATGGTCGAGCAGCTCGGGGCGGTGCAGCAGCCGCGTCGGCTTGGGCCATTCGGGATGCCAGGGGTGCAGCGCCGGGCTGCGATCGAGCTGCGCGACCCGATCGATCTTCTCGCGCGCGCCGCCGCGCATCGGCGCGTCGAGCACCGGCGCCCGCGCCACCGACCGCTCGGGCACATCGCTCTCCACTGGCCGGTTGCGCCACAGTCTCCGCAGCCCGATCCGCGTCGCCAGCGTATCGACCAGGGGGGCGAGATCGGGCGCGGCCTCTTCGTCCAGCCGTTCTGTGACCGGCTCGGGGCCCAGCGGCGCGGCGCGGCGCAGGTGCAGGGTCATCGCGTCCACACCGTATCCCGGCTCGATCTCCTCGATCCGGCGGGTGAGCAGGCGGAGCAGGTGCGCGGGATCGCGATTGGGCCGGGCGAGCCCGATAGAGATCCGCTGGGGTACGCCATCGATTCGATCGGCGACCAGCTCGATCCGCCGCGCCCCCAGCCCGGCTTGGGCCAGCTCCGCTACCAGGCGCGGCACCAGTTCGCCCAACCAGTGCGCGATCGCCTCGGGTGTCGCGATCGGCTCGGCGAAACGCTGCTCCACCGCGATCGGCTCGGACGGCACCACGGGATCGAGCGGCTCGGGCAGATGCCCCAGCGCGCGCTCGAGCTGGAGCACCAGCTCCTTGCCGAAGCGCCGGGCCAGCGGCGCGCGCGGCATCGCCGCCAGCGCGCCGATCCGCTCGACGCCCAGTCGCTTGAGCAGCTCGACCGCGCGTTCCTCGATGCGCAGCGCCGCCACCGGCAGCTCGGCCAGCGCGCGCGCCTGCTGCCCCGGCAGACACAGGCCGCCGAGCGTGTATCGGGCCAGTGCATGGGCGGCGCCCACGGTATCGGCGATCGCGATCCGCGCGGTGAAGCCATGCCGCGCCAGCAGTCGGATCAGCCGCCGTGCCATCCGCCCTTCGCCGCCGAACAGATGCGCGGTGCCGGTCAGGTCGAGCAGCAGTCCGTCCGTGCTGTCCATCGCGACGATCGGGCACCAGCGCTGCGCCAGCATCGTCGCCAGGCTCTGGAGATCGGTTCGGTCGCCTTCCGGATCGGCCGGCCGGATATCGATCCCGCGCACCTGCGCCCGCGCCTGGGTCACCGCCATGCCGGGGACGAGGCCGAGCGCCTGTGCTTGAGGACAGGCGGCGGCGATCTCGACGCGGTTGCCGATGCGAAGCGAGGTGACCAGGGCGCCTTCTCCCGCAGGCGGGGAAGGGACGGCGGGCAGCGGTGCGACATGCCCCAGCTGGTCCTCGCGTGCCCAGCGCGCGCCCGGCCGCCAGCCGCCGCCGCGCGGCACCGAACCGGCATGGCCCGCTTCGGCCATCGCCCGTTCGCGCAGCGCATCCAGCGATGCGGAGGTGCGGGCCTCAGGCGGCCCGGCGGTCCGCTCCGCCCGTCGCAGCCGTTCGATCGGCCATTGCGGCAGGTAGAGCGCAGCGACCCGACGCATCGCACGCCTCCACTAGCTGTTCGAAACCTTCTCCCCCCTTTTGCCGCACCAGCGTCAGCCGCCAGCGCGCGCGTCCGACGCCCGCCACCGGCAGCGGCGTCGACGGCGCGCAGGCCACGCGCCAGCGTGTCGCTGCGGCCGAAGGCGCGCCCAGCGGATTGCTCCCTTCGCGGGCATGGCGTTTCATCAGCAGCGCGATCGTCCGCCCGCCCTCGGCCGCGAGTTGCAGCCGCCGCGTTGCGGTCATGTCGGCGCGCTTCGCCTCGCCGATCACTGCGCCGAGCCCGCGATGACGCAGCCCTTCCTCCATGATCGCGAGCAGCTCGGCATCGTCGGCCGCCTCGGCATAGATCAGGCGCTTATGGTCGAGCCCGGATTGCGCCAGCCCGGGCGCGAACAGGTCGCGTCGCCGCACCACCCAAAGGACCGGCCCCCAGGCGCGGGCGGCGATGCCGGCCATGAACAGGGTTGCCGCGCAATCGTCGGCCATGTCGTGGCTGGCCCCGGCGATCTCGTGCAGCGAATCGAGCCGAAGGCCTCCGTCGGGCATTCGTGAATCGATCGCGCCGATTCCGAACGGCAATGCCGGGCGCCGGCGGAACCCGCCGGTCTCGAGACCGCTTAACGTCTCGCGCAATCGCTTCAGGACGGCTGGATCGGCCATGCTATGCTTGGGTGCTCACGACTCGGGAACAGAGAATGTTCCTATTCTGTTCTTTATTCCATCGGAGTCAATCCAGGGAATTTCGTCGGGGACTCGCCAAAGCCATTGTAATTTTATAACAGCCGCGTGAAACAATGAATCACTGCGTCGCGAGACGCCACGGATCAGATCGGAGAGAGTTGTTGACGGGCCAGCGCGCCAACCTGCCGCCGCTTTCGCTGCACGTGCCCGAACCCCGGTTCCGGCCGGGAGACGAGGCCGATTTCAGCGACATCGCCGTTCCCCCCGCGGGCGCCGCGCGACGGCCTGACACTGCGGCCCCGGCCGATTCGTTCCACGACCTGGCCTATACGCTGGTCCGCGTGCTCGACGAATCGGGCCAGGCGGTCGGCCCCTGGGCGCCGCGGCTCGATGCCGACACCAAGCGCCGGATGCTGCGCGCGATGGCGCTCACCCGCGCGTTCGACGAACGCATGTTCCGCGCTCAGCGCCAGGGCAAGACCAGCTTCTACATGAAGTCGACCGGCGAGGAGGCGATCTCGGTCGGCGCCGCGACGGCGCTGGCCAGCGACGACATGTGCTTCCCCAGCTATCGCCAGCAAGGCATCCTGATCACCCGCGGCTATCCGATCGTCGCGATGATGAACCAGGTCTATTCGAACAAGGGCGATCCGCTGCTCGGGCGCCAGCTGCCGGTGATGTACTCGTCGAAGGAGACCGGCTTCTTCTCGATCTCGGGCAACCTCACCACGCAATATCCCCAGGCGGTGGGCTGGGCGATGGCCAGCGCGGCCAGGGGCGACAGCCGCATCGCCGCCACCTGGTGCGGCGAGGGATCGACCGCCGAGGGCGACTTCCACTCGGCGATGACCTTCGCGACGGTCTACAAGGCGCCGGTCATCCTCAACATCGTCAACAACCAATGGGCGATCTCGAGCTTCTCGGGCTTCGCCGGGGCCGAGGCGACCACCTTTGCGGCGCGCGCGATCGGCTATGGCATCGCCGGGCTGCGCGTCGACGGCAACGATGTGCTCGCGGTCTATGCCGCGCTGGAATGGGCCGCCGAGCGCGCCCGCACCAACCAGGGCCCGACCCTGATCGAGCATTTCACCTATCGCGCCGAGGGTCATTCCACCTCCGACGATCCGACGGCGTATCGCTCGGCCGGCGAGCCCAATGCCTGGCCGCTCGGCGATCCGATCCGGCGGCTGAAGGACCATCTCATCGCGATCGGCGAGTGGGACGAGGAACGCCACCAGGCGCAGGACCTCGAGCTCGCCGAGACGGTCAAGGCGGCGCAGAAGGAGGCCGAGAAGAGCGGCGTCCTCGGCCATGGCATGCACCAGCCGTTCGATTCGATGTTCGAGGGGGTGTTCGAGGAGATGCCCTGGCACCTGAAGGAACAGATGCAGCAGATGCTGGACGAGCAGAAGGCGGCCGGCCTGTGAGCGACGCGATTATGGAAGAAGCCGGCGGCACCGCCCGCATGAACATGATTCAGGCGATCAATTCGGCCATGGACGTGATGATGGGCCGCGATCCCAATGTGGTCGTGATGGGCGAGGATGTCGGCTATTTCGGCGGCGTCTTCCGCGCTACCGCCGGGCTACAGGCGAAGTTCGGCAAGACGCGCGTCTTCGACACGCCGATCACCGAGATCGGCATCATGGGCGTGGCGATCGGCATGGGCGCCTATGGCCTGCGCCCGGTCCCCGAGATCCAGTTCGCCGACTACATCTATCCGGCGCTCGACCAGCTCGTCTCCGAAGCCGCGCGGCTGCGCTATCGCTCGGCGGCGGACTTCAATGCGCCGATCACGATCCGCTCGCCTTATGGCGGCGGCATCTTCGGCGGGCAGACGCACTCGCAGTCGCCCGAGGGCATCTTCACCCACGTCTCG
>JBEVLV010000151.1:0-15376 GCA_040508955.1 Sphingomonas sp.
CGCTGGGATCGTCCGGCGTTACAAGCGGGTTCGTTGGAGGCGCTCTTAACTGTCACCCCGGACTTGTTCCGGGGCCTGCCAAGCGCCCGGACGACGCGATTATGTTTCTTGACTAGCGCTTGTGGTACCGTGGACCCCGGAACAAGTCCGGGGTGACGCCAAGTGAGGAGGGAGCGTTACAGCGTGACGCCGCGCTTCCAGATCGCGATCTCGCGCTCGCCGTTGCGCTCGGCGGCGGTGGGACGGCCCGAGGCGATCTCGGCGATCGTGGTGAGGAGTGAGGCGGTGGCCGCCTCCATGCCCTCCTCGAGCACCTGGCCGGCGTTGAAGTCGATCCAGCCGGGCTTGCGCGCGGCGAGATCGCTGTTCGAGGCGATCTTGATCGTCGGGACGGGGAAGCCGAGCGGCGTGCCGCGGCCGGTGGTGAAGAGGATCGCGGTAGCGCCGGCGGCGGCGAGCGCGGTGGAGGAGACCGCGTCGGTGCCCGGCGCCTCGAGCAGGGTCAGGCCGCGCTCGCGGACGCGCTCGCCATAATGGAGCACGTCGGTGACCGTGGCATGGCCGGCCTTCTGCACCGCGCCGAGCGACTTTTCCTCCAGCGTTGTGATGCCGCCGGCGATGTTGCCCGGGGACGGGTTCTCCGAAACCGGCTCGCCGTGACGGGTGAAGTACGCCTTGAAGTCGTTGACCAGGTCGACGATCCCCTCGAACACCTGCGCGTCCTTCGCGCGCTCCATCAGCAGCTGCTCGGCGCCGAAGATCTCGGGAATCTCGGTAAGGATCGCGGTGCCGCCGGCCGCCGTCACGGCGTCGCTCATCCGGCCGACCAGTGGATTGGCGGTGAGGCCCGAAAAACCGTCGGAGCCGCCGCACTTCACGCCGAGCACCAGCTCCGAGAGCGGCGCCGGCGCACGCTGGGCCTTGGCGGCCTCGGCGACGAGCTGCTCGACCAGCGCCAGCCCTTCCTCGATCTCGTCGCTGGCGAGCTGTGCGCCGAGCGTGCGGAGGTTGGGGTTGGCGATCCCCGGAAGCATGCCGCTCATCTGGTTGGACTCGCAGCCCAGGCCGACGATCAGCACGCCGCCGGCATTGGGATGATTGGCGAGCGCGGTGAGCAATTTGGTGGTGCCGCCCAGATCGTCGCCGAGTTGCGAGCAGCCGAACGGATGGGCGAAGGCATGGACGCCGTCGACCTGGCCTTCGTAGAGCTTCGCGGCGCGCTCGGCGATCTTCTGCGCGGTGCGGCCGACACAGCCGACGGTTGGGATGATCCAGATCTCGTTGCGCGTACCGACCCGGCCGTCGGCTCGGCGGTAGCCAAGGAAGCTCGGACCCTCGGCGGGATCGGCCGCGTCGAGGTGTGGACGATAGGCATAGCTGCCGCTGGTCTCGAGCGCGGTCGAGACATTATGGGTGTGGACATGCTCGCCGGGCGCGATGGCGTGCGTCGCGCGGCCGATCGGGAAGCCGAACTTGAGCACCGGCTCGCCCGCCGCGATCGACTTCACCGCGACCTTGTGCCCCTTGGGAACGTCCGCCGAGAGCGTCACGCCGAGCGCGGTCTCGCCGGCGGCAAGGTCACGCAGCGCAGTCGCGACGCCGTCGCGCGGATCGATCTGGAAGAGAGCGAGAGTCATGCGCGCGATATAGGGTCGTTCACGGCGGAGTACAGAGTCTGGGAGTGTTTCCCAGACTCTGCGAATTCCATCATGCCGGGTCGGTGCGCGGCGGCATCGGCACCGGATCCTTGTGGCTCGGCATCTTCGGCAGGTCGGGCCAGGCAAGGCCGGTGACGAGGCTGTCGATCCGGACCGGCTGGCCGGTCTCGAAGCATTTGTTCGCGGCGATGCCGATCAGGCACGAGGTCGCACCGCTGCGCTCGTCGGCGGCGCGGAGCAATGGGTCCTTGGGCGCTGCAGGATCGAAGATGTCGGCGAGCATCACCGCGTCGCCGCCGCCATGGCCGCCCGCGCCGGTGGCGGGAACGATGTCGCGGGGTTCGCCGCGCATCGGTACGATGCGGGTGGTGATCTTGTCCTCGTCGCGCAGGCTGCTCGATCCGGCGACGCCACCCTGTTCGATCACGCTATGCTCGAGCCGGCCCTTGGTGCCGTTGAAGGCGACGGTATAGCCCTCCCAGGCATTGAAGGCGTTGAGGCTGTAGCTGAGGGTCGCGCCGCCCGAATAGCCGACGATGACGTTCATCGTGTCCTCGATGCTGATCCCCGGGCGCCAGACGCACTGGTCGCGGAAATAGCCGTCATATTTCTCGTTATCGAGGAACAGCGCCTTGAGGCCGGGATCCCTGGCGAGATCGAAATAGAAGCTGCACTTGGCCTTCTCCGTGCAGGTATGGCAGCGCTCGTGCGCACCCTCCAGCCCGAAGCGCTTCGCCATGGCCGGCGTGTAGAATTCCCGCTTGCCGACCGCGTTGACGGTAACCGGCATGTCCGACAGCCACCAGTTGACCAGGTCGAAATGATGGGTGGCCTTGTGGACCATCAGCCCGCCCGAGATCGCCTTGTTCGAATGCCAGCGGCGGAAATAATCGGCGCCATGGACGGTGTTGAGCAGCCAGTGGAAATCGACCGACAGCACATCGCCGATCTCGCCCGCCATCAGCAGCTCCTTCACCTGGGTGCGGAACGGCGAGTAGCGATAGTTGAAGGTCACGCGGACGTGGCGGCCGCTGCGCTTGACCGCATCGAGGATGCGCTGCGCCTTGGCGGCGTCGGTGGTCATCGGCTTTTCGGTGATGACGTCGCAGCCCGCGTCGAGTGCCTTGACGATATAGTCGACATGATAGGCATCGGGCACGGTGACGATCACCGCGTCGGGCTTCTGCTCGGCGAGCATCTTGTCGAAATCGGCGGCGAGATAGGGCTTGGGCGCCTTCGCCCCTGCCTCGATCGCGCGCTTGCCGAGATAGTCGAGCCGGCCGGGATTGAGGTCGCAGGTGGCGACCAGTTCGCCATGCGCCTTGTGCGGGCCCCATAACGCCTGCTGGTACATCCGCGCGCGGCTGCCGACGCCGACCTGGACATAGCGCTTGCGGCCCGCCGCCTCCGACGCTCTTGCCGCGTCGACCATCGACGCCGCCGCCGCACCTGCGGCAAGCCCCTTCATCACATCCCTGCGCTGCATGTTCCGCCTCTCCATTGCCGGGCTTTGCACCCTGGTCCGGAGACTATGGTAACCGGTTTCCTCCCGTGTGCAACCGGCTAGACCATCAGGCGGTAGCCGACGCCGGGCTCGTTGCGGATCGAGGAGGGCTGGGCGGCGTTGCCCTCCAGCTTCATGCGGACGCCGCGGGCGGCGACGCGGAGATATTCGACGTCGCTCTCATGGCCGGGACCCCAGACGGCGCGGAGCAGCTGCGGGTGGGTGACGACGCGGCCGGGATGCTTGGCCAGTTCGGCGAGGAAGCCGAATTCCTTGGGCGTCAGATGCACCTCCTCGCCGGCCTTGCGCACCATGCGGTTCGACAGGTCGATCTCGACATCGCCCATGCGGACGATCGGGGCATCGGATTCGGCGGAGAGGCGGTGGCGCAGTGCGGTGCGGACGCGAGCGAGGACCTCCTCGGTGTCGAACGGCTTGGTGACATAGTCGTCGGCGCCGAGATCGAGTGCGGTCACCTTCTGCTCGGTTTCGTCGCGCGCGGAGACGACGATCAGCGCGGGCCCCGCGGCCTTGATCAGCGGCACCAGCTCGAGCCCGTCGCGATCGGGAAGGCCGAGATCGAGCAGCACCGCATCGGGCTTGTCGATATGGAGCGCGCTGAGTGCGTCGCGCGCGGTGGCGGCCTCGACGACGCGATAGCCGGCGCGGGTCAGCCCGGTGTTGAGCAGGCGGCGGATCGCGGGTTCGTCGTCCACCACCAGCAGTTTCGGCAGCAGCTTAGGCGTGTTGGTCATTCGGCGGCGGTTCCCTTGATCAGCTTCGCCTCGGGGAAGCGGATGGTGAAGCTGGCGCCGCTGCGATCGGCGCGGTTCGAGGCGGAGACGCTGAGCCCCATCGCCTCGGCAAAGCCCTTGACGATGGCGAGGCCCAGCCCGGTGCCGCCCTTGCGGTCCGACCCCTCGATGCGGGTGAAGGTCTCGAAGATACGGGCTTCCTCGCCGGCCGGCAGGCCCGGCCCCTCGTCGAGCACGTCGAGCGTCATCCCGCCGACCTGGCGGCGCGCGGCGACGGTGATCGGGGCGCCGGGATCGCCATATTTGGCGGCGTTCTCGATCAGGTTGATCAGGCAATGGTGGAAGAGCTGCGGATCGACCGAGACGAGCGGCAGCTCGGGCGACACGTCGAGCAGGATCTGCCGGCCGCCGAGCACGCGGCGCAGATCGTGCACGGCCGAGGCGACGGCTTCGGCCAGGTCGACTGGCTCGATCGACTGGTGGAGCGCGCCCGATTCGATGCGGACCATGTCGAGCAGGTTGGCGACGAAGCGGTGGAGCCGCTCGGCCTCGCTGCGTGCGGCGGTCAGCTGGCCGACCTGCTCATCGTTGGCGGGCTGCATCTCGGCGAGCATGCCCAGGATCGTGGTGAGCGGGGTGCGCAGGTCATGGCTGACCGAGGAGAGCAGCGCAGCGCGCAGCCGGTCGCGCTCCTGGAGCTGGGTGATCGTGCTCATCTCCGATTCGAGCGCGATGCGTTCGAGCGCCAGCGCGGCCTGGTCTATCAGGCTGAGGAGGAGCGGGAGCTGGTCCGAGCGGATCGGCGCGCCGGCATCGGGATTGGCGAGCCCGAACACGCCGAGCACGCGACCGCCGGCGGCGAGCGGGTGGAACAGCCATTCCGATGCGGTCAGCGTGTCCGATCCGCGCCCGGCGGGCTGGTTATGGTCGAATGCCCAGTTGGCCGCGGCCTGTTCGAGCGTCTCCAGCCGGTCTTCCGCGGGATAGGCGGCGCTCAGGATCAGCTGGCCCTTGGCGGGGAGCAGCAGCACGGTGTTGACGTCGAGTAGCCGGGCGACTTCGGCGCAGAGCATCTGGCCTAGCTCGCCACGCTTGCTGACGCCGGTAAGCAGCCGGGCGAAACCGGCGAGCGAGCTGTTCTGCGCGGCGCTCATCTGGGCGAGATCGGCCTGGGCGCGGACGCGCGCGGCGAGCTGGCTGCTGACCACCGCGACCCCCATCAGCACCAGCACCGTGATGATGTTTTGCGGGTCCTGGATCGTGAAGGTGTGGGTCGGCGGGATGAAGAAGAAATTATAGGCGAGCGACGAGACCAGCCCGGTGACGATCCCGGGGCGCACCCCGTAACGCGTCGCTGCGAACATCACCGGCAGCAGGTAGAGCAGGCCGATATTGGTGATGCTGCCGAACGAGAAGATGCTCGCGCCGAGCAGGGTGACGAGCACGGTCAGGCCCAGCGATACGATATAGGCGGCCGGCGAACCCCAGCCGCGACCGTTGCCGCGCTGGCGCGGAGCCGGCTCGGTGGGCGTGACGCCCATCGGCAGGACATGGACCGCGATCCCCGGCGTCTCGCGCACCAGCCGGTCGACCACCGATCCGTGGCGCAGCTCGAACCAGCGTGACCGCGCCGACTTGCCGACGACGAGCTGGGTCGCACGCGCCTCGGTGGTGAAGCGCTTGAGGCCTTCGATCACCGATTCCGCGGGCACGGCGGCGACCTGGCCGCCGAGCTGGTTGACGAGATGGAGCGTCGCGGCGAGGCGGCTGTTCTCGGCATCGCTCAGATGCGCGGTACGCGGCGTCTCGATATGTACGGCGGTCCAGGGCGCGCGCATCGCGTCGGCGATGCGCTTGGTGGTGCGGACCAGCTCGGCCGCGCCGGGAAGCTCGCTGACCGCGACGACGATCCGCTCGCCACCGGCCCAGGTACCGGCCAGGGCATGGGCGCGCAGATAGTCGAGCATCTGCGCGTCGACCGCCTGGGCGGCGCGGCGGAGCGCCAGCTCGCGCAGCGCCGAGAGGTTGGACTTGGAGAAGAAATGGCCGAGCGCGCGGGTCGCCTCCTCGGGGACATAGACCTTGCCGTCCTTCAGCCGCTCGATCAGCTCGTCGGGCGGGATGTCGACGACCTCGATCTCGGCATTCTCCAGCACGCGATCGGGCAGGGTCTCGCGCACGCGGACCTTGGTGAACGAGGCTACGACGTCGTTCAGGCTCTCGATATGCTGGATGTTGACGGTGGAATAGACGTCGATCCCCGCCGCGAGCAGCTCCTCGACGTCCTGGTAGCGCTTGTCGTGGCGGCTGCCGGGCGCGTTGGTGTGGGCGAGTTCGTCGACCAGCACCAGGGCGGGCCGGCGCGCGAGGATGGCGTCGAGGTCCATCTCCTCGAGCGTGCGACCCTCATAGTCGATCGGACGACGCGGGACGATCTCGAAGCCGTGGACGAGCGCCTCGGTTTCGGCGCGGCCATGCGTCTCTACAACGCCGATGACGATATCGATCCCGGCGCGGCGGCGCGCGGCGCCGTCGCTCAGCATCTCATAGGTCTTGCCGACGCCGGGTGCGGCGCCGAGGAACACCTTCAGACGGCCGCGACCCTCCTGCGCGGCTTCGCGCAGAAGGGCCTCGGGGGAAGGGCGTTGCTCGGGATCGAGGTTGGGCGTCACTCCTTGGCTTGTGCCTTGGTCCCGGCCAGTCTGTCGAGCGCGCGATTGAGCGCGAGCAAATTGACGCGCGGTTCGCCCAGGAAGCCGATCATCGGACCCTGTGCATGTTGCTGAACGAGCGTGCGAACGGCGTCGGCGCTCAGCCCGCGTGCGGCTGCGACGCGATCGACCTGGAAAAGAGCCGCCTCGGGGCTGATGTCGGGATCGAGCCCCGAGGCGGAGGTCGTCACCAGATCGGTGGGGACCGAAACTGCTGGTGATGTTCGAAGCTTGGCGACGTCGGCCTTCACGCGGTCGGCGAGGACCTGCGACGTCGGGCCGAGATTGGAACCGGAAGACGCAGTGGCATCATAGCCGTCTTTTCCGGCCGCCGACGGACGGCCGTGGAAATAACGCGGACTGGCGAAGTTCTGGCCGATCAGTTCGGAGCCGATGACCTGGCCGTTTTCGCGGATCAGGCTGCCATTGGCCTGGTGCGGGAAGGCGAGTTGGCCGATCCCGGTGAGCGCGGCCGGATAGGCCAGGCCGAGCAGGACCGCGAACAGGATCGTAAGCACGATCGCCGGGCGGATTGCGGTGGTGAAATCTTTCAACATCTTCAGTTCCTTCTCCCCTCCCGCATGCGGGAGGGGTCGGGGGAGGGGTTAGGCGAGGTGGAGACCGGCGACGACGATGTCGATCAGCTTGATGCCGATGAACGGCGCGATCAGGCCGCCCAGGCCATAGATGGCGAGGTTGCGCGCAAGCAGCGGGCCGGCACCCATCGGCTTGTACGACACGCCCTTCAGCGCGAGCGGCACGAGCAGCGGAATGATCAGCGCGTTGAAGATGATCGCGGACAGGATCGCGCTCTCGGGCGAGGCGAGGTGCATCACGTTGAGCACCGACAAGCCGGGATAGAGCACCACGAACATCGCCGGGATGATCGCGAAATACTTCGCGACGTCGTTGGCGACCGAGAAGGTGGTGAGCGCGCCGCGGGTCATCAACAGCTGCTTGCCGAGGCCGACGATCTCGATGAGCTTGGTCGGATCGCTGTCGAGATCGACCATGTTGCCCGCCTCGCGCGCGGCCTGCGTTCCCGTGTTCATCGCGACGCCGACATCGGCCTGGGCGAGCGCGGGGGCGTCGTTGGTGCCGTCGCCGCACATCGCGACCAGCTTGCCGCCCTGCTGCTCCTTGCGGATCAGCGCGAGCTTGTCTTCCGGCGTGGCCTCGGCGAGGAAATCGTCGACGCCGGCCTCGGCGGCGATCGCCGCTGCGGTGAGCGGGTTGTCGCCGGTGATCATCACCGTGCGGATGCCCATGCGGCGCAGCTCGGCGAAGCGTTCGCGCACGCCGGCCTTGATCACGTCCTTGAGCGCGATCACGCCGAGTAGGCGGCCGTCCTGCGCCACGGCGAGCGGAGTCTGTCCCGAACGGGCGATCTCGTCGGTGATGCGGCGCATATCGGCGGCGGCGACCGAGTTGCCGGTGCCGGGATTGGCGCGCAGCACGGCGTCGACCGCGCCCTTCTGGATCAGGCTGCCGTCCATCTTCACGCCCGAGATGCGCGTCTGGGCGGTGAAGGGGATGACTTCGGCGTCCTTGGGCAGGGCGCGGGTGTCGATGCCGAACTTCTCGCGGGCGAGGACCACGACCGAGCGCCCCTCGGGTGTCTCGTCCGCCAGGCTGGCGAGCAGCGCGGCGCGGGCGAGCGTGTTGCTGTCGACCCCGGCAAGCGTGCGGAACTCGCTCGCCTGGCGATCGCCGATCGTGATCGTGCCGGTCTTGTCGAGCAGCAGCACGTCGATGTCGCCAGCGGCCTCCACCGCACGACCCGACTTGGCGAGCACGTTGAAGCGGACGAGGCGGTCCATGCCGGCGATGCCGATCGCGGAGAGCAGGGCGGCGATCGTGGTGGGGATCAGCGTGATCAGCAGCGCCGAGAGCACCGCGACGGAGATGCCGCCGCCGGCATAGCTGGCGAAGCCCGGGATCGTCGCGACCGCGATCAGGAAGATGATCGTCAGGCCGACCAGCAGGATCGTCAGCGCGATCTCGTTGGGGGTCTTCTGGCGCTCGGCGCCTTCGACCAGCGCGATCATGCGGTCGAGGAAGCCCTGGCCGGGCTCCTGGGTCACGCGCACCTTGATCTCGTCCGAGATGACGCGGGTGCCGGCGGTGACGGCAGAGCGGTCGCCGCCCGCCTCGCGGATCACCGGCGCGCTTTCGCCGGTGATCGCAGCCTCGTTGACCGAGGCAACGCCTTCGATGACCTCGCCGTCGGCGGGGATGAGATCCCCGGTCCGGACCAGCACGACCTGGCCCTTCTGGAGCTGCGAGGCCGGGACCAGCTTGCCGTCGGGCAGGCGGGCGGTGAGCTCCGACTTGGCGGCGCGGAGCGACGCCGCCTGGGCGCGGCCGCGGCCCTCCGCCAGCGCTTCGGCGAAGGTGCCGAAGAGGACGGTGAGCCAGAGCCAGACGATCAGCTGGAGCTGGAAGGGAATGGGCAGGTTCTCGCCGCCTATGCCGAGCAGCACGGTGAGGAGCAGCGCGACCACCGCGGTGGTGAAGAGCACGGGGTTCTTCACCAGTTCGCGCGGGTTGAGCTTGCGGAAGGCGTCGCCGATCGCGGGTACGACCAGCTTGGCCGAGAACATCGAGGATGCAGTTGTCATGTCAGATGCCTTCAGAAGAGCTGGCCGTTGATCATCGCGAGATGATCGGCGATCGGACCGAGCGCGAGGCTGGGGAGGAAGGTCAGGCCGCCGACGATCAGGATGATGCCGATGAGCAGGCCCACCCAGAGCAGTCCGGTGGTCGGGAACGAACCCGCGCCGGCCGGCGTGTATTTCTTGGCGGCCAGGCTGCCGGCGATGGCGAGCATGGGCACGATGATGAAGAAGCGGCCGATCCACATCGCGACGCCGAGCAGCCCGTCATAGAAGGGCGTGTTGGCGGTCAGGCCGGCAAAGGCCGAGCCGTTGTTCGCGACCGCGCTGGTATAGGCGTAGAGGATCTCGGAGAAACCGTGCGGCCCCTTGTTCAGCGGCCCCGCGAGCCCAGCGCCCATCACCGATGACAGCGCCGTCAGGCCGAGGATGGTGAGCGGCAGCACCGCGATCGCCAGTACCGCCAGCTTGACTTCGCGACCTTCGATCTTCTTGCCGACATATTCGGGGGTGCGGCCGACCATCAGGCCTGCCACGAACACCGCGAGGATCGCGAAGAGCAGGAAGCCATAGATGCCCGCGCCGACGCCGCCGATCACGACTTCGCCAAGCTGCATGTTGAACAGCGGAACCAGGCCGCCGAGCGCGGTCAGGCTGTCGTGCATGGCGTTGACCGCGCCGCACGATGCCGCGGTGGTGACGGCTGCGAACAGGGAGCTCGCGGCGATGCCGAAGCGGACCTCCTTGCCCTCCATATTGCCGCCCATGGCGCCGAGGTGGTGGAGGATCGGGTTGCCGACGGCTTCCTGCCAATAGACGACACCGGCGCCGGCGAGGAACAGGGTGAGCATCGCGGCGAGGATGGTCCAGCCCTGGCGGGTGTTGCCCATCGCCTTGCCGAAGGTCCAGGTGAGGCCGACGCCGATCGCGAAGATGGACAGCATCTGGACGAGGTTGGTGAGCGCGTCCGGGTTCTCGAACGGATGCGCGGAATTGACGTTGAAGAAGCCGCCACCGTTGGTGCCGAGCATCTTGATCGCTTCCTGCGAGGCGACCGGGCCGAGCACCAGCGTCTGCTTGGCGCCCTCGAGCGTGGTCGCGACGGTGGTCGCGGAGAAGGTCTGGGGCACGCCGCTCGCGATGTAGTAAAGCCCGATCACCACGCACATCGGCAGCAGCAGATAGAGCGTCACCCGGGTGCAGTCGGCCCAGAAATTGCCGATCGTCGAGGCGTTGCGCCGCGCGAAGCCGCGGAACAGCGCGAAGGCGAGGGCGATGCCCGTCGCGGCCGAGAGGAAGTTGTGGATGGTGAGGCCGAGCATCTGGCTGAGGTTCGACATCGTCGTTTCACCCGCATAGCTCTGCCAGTTGGTGTTGGCGGTGAAGCTGATCGCGGTGTTGAACGAGAGATGCTCGGAGACGGCGCCCAGGCCCTGCTGGTTGAGCGGCAGCACCGCCTGCAGGCGCAGCACCGCATAGGTGAACAGCAGCAGCACCAGGTTGAACAGCAGCATGTGCACCGCGTAGCGGCGCCAGCCCTGCTCGGCGTTGGGATCGATGCCGGCAAGCTTGTAGAAACCGCGCTCGACGGGGCCGAGTACGCGGTGGAGTGGGGTGGTGCGCCCTTCGTAGAGCGCGAACAGCCACATCCCCATCGGCTTGGTCAGCGCGACGAGGAGGGCGGTGAAGACGAGGATCAGCGTCCAGCCTTGAATGGTCATGGCGGCGGCTTTCAGAAACGCTCGGGCCGCAGGAGCACGGCCACGAGATAGAGGAGGAGGCCCAGAGCGGTGAGCCCGGCGAGCGCGAGGTTGAGCGTCATGCGGGCCTCCTCACGCGTTGTCGCAGAGGCGGACATAGGCGAGCGTCAGGAGGAAGAGCCCCCCAATCACGCCAAGCCAGAGTAGATCGGACATTGCGGAATTCCTCAGTTCGAAAAGGGAAGGATGGTACGGCCGGGAACGGGGATCAGGCGGAACAGGCCCGGACCTTCGCCGAACAGGGCCCAGCCGACGCAGCCGCTCGCCACCGCCAGCAGGCCGGCGATGAATTCGAGCAAGGTTGCGCCGTGATGCGGGGGCTGATTGACCGATCGGTGCAGCCACCAGGCCGCCGCGGCGCACAGGCCGAGCAGCGCAAGGCCTGCCGAGCGGACCGCGATCTGCGCCGCCCAGCCAGGCTTGTCCGATTCCAGGCGTCGCAGGATTGCGGCCACCGTAACGCTCCCGTTCTGATGAGTTGACGGGTGCGATGTGGGCGCGGGGGCGGTTAAGGTTCCACGGGAGAGTTCGATGGCCGCATAAAGAAGCTATAAAGTTTGTGGAGGGCGGCTTCGCGCGCGCCTAGGAGCGCGCGATGGAAGACCCGCAGCACGCACATGGCCATCACGAAAGCCTGCCGACGCTCGCCGTCGGCGCGATCGGCGTGGTGTTCGGCGATATCGGCACCTCGCCGCTCTATGCGCTGAAGGAGAGCTTCATCGGGCACCACCCGCTGGCGGTGGACCGCGCGCATATCTTCGGCGTGCTCTCGCTGATCTTCTGGACGATGATGCTGGTCGTCACGATCAAATATGTCTTCGTCATCCTGCGCGCAGACAACAAGGGCGAGGGGGGCAGCCTGGCGCTGCTCGCGCTGATCAACCGCAAGCTGGGGCAGAACCGGTGGAGCGCCGCGATCGCGATGCTGGGCGTGATCGCGACCGCGCTCTTCTATGGCGACGCGATCATCACGCCGGCGATCTCGGTTCTGTCGGCGGTGGAGGGCCTCACGATCGTCCAGGACGGGCTGACGCCGCTGGTGCTGCCGATCGCGATCGTGATCCTGATCGGGCTGTTCGCGATCCAGGCACGGGGGACGGCGAGCGTCGGCAAGCTGTTCGGGCCTGTCATGCTGGTCTATTTCGCGGTGCTGGCGGTGCTGGGCGTGGTCGGCATCATGCGCGCCCCGGAAATCCTGTGGGCGCTCAACCCCTGGTATGCGCTCGATTTCTTCCTGATCGATCCGAAGCTGGCATTCCTGGCGCTCGGATCGGTGGTGCTGGCGGTGACCGGTGCCGAGGCGCTGTACGCCGATATGGGCCATTTCGGGCGCAAGGCGATCTCGATCTCGTGGCTCTACGCGGCCTTTCCGTGCCTGATGCTCAACTATCTCGGCCAGTCGGCGCTGCTGCTCCACACGCCTTCGGCCGTCGAGAACCCGTTCTTCCTGATGGCGCCGGACTGGGCGCGGCTGCCCTTGGTGATCCTCGCCACGATGGCGACGGTGATCGCCAGCCAGGCGGTGATCTCGGGTGCCTTCTCGGTGACGCAGCAGGCGGTGCAGCTCGGCTTCCTGCCGCGGCTCAAGATCCTGCACACCAGCGCCAAGGCGGCGGGGCAGATCTATGTGCCCTTGGTCAATTGGGGGCTGCTGGTGCTCGTCATCCTGCTCGCGCTCGGCTTCAAGAATTCGGGCAACCTCGCGGCGGCCTACGGCATCGCGGTCACCGGCACGATGTTCATCACCGCGTGCATGCTGGGCGTGCTGACCTTCGCGGTATGGAAATGGCCGCCGGTGGTGGCGGGCGTGGTGACCGGTGCGTTCCTGATCATCGACGGGCTCTATTTCGCGTCGAACATCACCAAGATCCCCGATGGCGGCTGGTTCCCGCTGCTGGTGGCGGCGATCGCCTTCACGGTGCTGACGACCTGGGCGACCGGGCGGCGGCTGGTGCGCGAGCGGCTGCACGAAGGCGCGATACCGGTGGAGATGTTCATCAAGTCGGCGGGCCAGTCCGTGCAGCGCGTGTCCGGAACGGCGGTGTTCCTCGCTTCCACCGTCGACGACATCCCGCCGTCGCTGCTCCACAACCTCAAGCACAATCGCGTGCTGCACGATCGGGTGGTGGTGCTCACCGTCGCGATCGAGCAGGTGCCGCATGTCGACGGCGATCGCGCCACCGTGTCCGACCTGGGCCATGGATTCTATCGGATGGTATTGCGCTACGGCTTCATGGAGGAGATCAACATCCCCGCCGAGCTCGCCAAGGTGACCGGCGCGGGCGCGCCGTTCAAGACGATGGACACGAGCTATTTCCTGGCGCGCCAGACCGTGATCGCCTCAGGCCGCCCGGGCATGGCGATCTGGCGCGAGAAGCTGTTCGCCTGGATGGTGCGCAATGCCGAAAGCGCGATGGAATTCTTCAAGCTGCCCACCAACCGCGTCGTGGAGCTGGGCAGCCAGCTCGAGATCTGATGCGCGCGCTCCGAGCGGCACCCGACGGAGCGTTCAGCCGAGCAGGATGACGTGGAGGAACCGCGGGCCATGGGCGCCGCGGACATATTGCCCCTCGATATCGGTGGTGCCGCTGACCCCGGTCACCCAGTAATGCGCCCGCGGCGTGGCGGACGAGGGCGGGATGTCCTCGAGATGCGCGACGATATCGGCCGCTCGGAGCAGCACGATCGCATGGAGCGCGAGGAAGTTCGGCAGCATCGGTGCGGCCGGGCCGGTGTCGAAGACCAGCGAGCCGGTCTCGGCCACGCCGCAGCGCGCGACGGTGAGCGCGGCGGCTTCGTCGGGCGCGGGCCGGTCGTGAATCTCGAAGCTGCTCCAGTCGGCCGCGCGGACCGTCGGATCGGGCGGGAGCGTCAGCGCGGCGTGCAGGCCATGGCTGGCGAGATAGCGGCCTATCGCGGTCGGGAGCTGTGCAAGGTCGACGATAGTGTCGCTTGTCGCGGCGACCGTGGCGCCGCCGAGCGCGGCGAGGAACGCGCCTTGCAACGGTCCGGCCGGGACCGCCGGACGTTCGGGGTTTCGTACCAGCGCCTGCGCCTCTGCGATGCGTTCGGCGTCCGTACGCACGGGCGCGCCGCTGCGCAGCCGGGCGAGGATCACGTCGCGGGCGCTCATCGCCGCTTCCCCGCCGCATATTGCTCCATGAAGCTCTTGCCTGGAGGCGCGGGCAGGTCGCGATGCCTGGTCCAGCCGCCGGCGAGCGGCAGGCTGCGGATCCAGCGGTGCCGGCCGACCAGCGCGAGCGCACGGACCGCCAGCGCGGTGCCAAACCGGTAGAAGCGCGGGCGCGCAGCGGCCCAGGCCCAGAGCTTCAGACCGAAGCGCGTGGTGCCGGGCTCCAGCCCCTCGCGCCAGCTCTTCTCGCGCCAGCCGCGCAGCAGGGTGGGGAGGGGGATCTTGACCGGGCAGACCTCCTGGCACTTGCCGTTCATCGTGCAGGCATGGGCCAGGTCGCGATTGGCCGAGAGGCCATCGAGCGCGGGGGTCAGCACCGCGCCCATCGGGCCGGGATAGGTGCCGCCATAGGCATGGCCGCCGATCTGGCGGAACACCACGCAATGGTTCATGCAGGCGGCGCAGCGAATGCAGCGCAGCATCTCGGCGAGCCCGTCGCTGCGCATCTTCGAACGGCCGTTGTCGACCAGCACGATGTGCATCTCCTCGGGGCCGTCGGTGTCGCCCGGGCGGCGCGGCCCGGCATAGAAGGTCGTGTACTGGGTCAGCGCCGCGCCGGTCGCCGATCGGGCGAGCATGCGCAGCATGTGCATCGCGTGCGCCATCGAGGGGACGATCTTCTCGATTCCCGCGGTGACGATATGGACGCGCGGCGGCACCAGCGAGAGCTCGGCATTGCCTTCGTTGGTGACGGTGCAGACCTGGCCGCTGTCGGCGATCAGGAAGTTCGCGCCCGAGATGCCGACATCGGCGCCCAGCATCCGCGAGCGCAGCTCGTACCGGGCGCTTTCGGCGAGCGCGGCGATGCTGTCGTCGGCCTGAGGCTTGCGGTGATGGGCGCGGAACAGCTCCGCGACCTGCTCGCGCGTCTTGTGCATCGCCGGCCAGACGATGTGCGAGGGCGGATCGTTGGCGAGCTGGATGATGTGCTCGGCGAGATCGGTCTCGATCCGCTCGATCCCGGCCTCGACCAGGGCATGGGGCAGGCCGATCTCCTCGCCGAGCATCGACTTGGAGCGCGCGACGCTCTTCGCCCCCGCCGCCGTGCACAGCCGCACGACGATGTCGCACGCCTCCTGCGCGGTGCGCGCCCAATGGACCGTCGCACCGGCGGCAGTGGCGTTCGCCTCGAACCGTTCGAGGTAGAAGCCGAGGTTGGCGACGACATGGTCCTTGATCG
>JBEVLV010000152.1:0-12928 GCA_040508955.1 Sphingomonas sp.
GGCGGAAGTGCCGGGGTCCACCAAGCGTCCGGGTGGGCCGCTGGAAGCTCGAGAGGCTCGTGCGCGGCGAAGTGGACCCCGGCACTCCGGCCGGGGTGACGGAAGAGGGAGACACCCTACTGCGCCTTGGCGATCTCGACGGCATAGACATGGTTCGCGCCCTCCATGTTCGATCGGAACACGATCCACTTGTTGTCGGGCGTGAAGGTCATGTTCGGCTCGAGCCGATAGTCGTGCTTGGCCATGTTCACCAGCTTCTCCGAGCTGAAGAAGCCCGGCGAGATCAGGTGCTCGGCGCCCGGCGCGTGGATGCCGGCGACGTCGGGAATGTCGTTCGGCGTGAAGAGGTAGAGATATTTCCCGTCCGGCGCGTGCGCGACCATCTCGTTGTCGCCGCCGTCGCCCGAGAAGTGGGTCAGGTCGCGCGAGAGGTTGTAGTGCACCGACCATTCGTTGCGCTCGAGGTGGAACCACTTGCGCTTGCCCGTCGCCAGCTCATAGCCCGCCACCCAGAAATCCTGGCCGCGCGGCGTCTGCAGGTCGTACCAGATCCACTTGCCGTCGGGCGAGAAGAACTCGTGCCCGGCGATCTCCATGTTCATCACGCGCTTGTGGACCAGCTTGTTTCCGGTGCCGTCGGTGCGCACCGTCCAGATCCGGTCGATCTTGTGCCACGGGCCCTCGTGGCAATACATGATCTGGTTCGGATCGGTCGGCGAGAACTGGATATGGTTGAGCCAGTCCTTGTCGGACGCGACCACCACCTTGCGGGCGCCCGTCTTGATGTCGATCGTGAAGATCTCCATCGGGATGCGCGATTCCAGCCGGTCGTTCATCCGCACTTCCTTCGCCTCGGCAAAGGTCAGCGGCTTCCCGTCAGGACCGTTCGCCTGGTAGTTGGCCTGGCCGAACTGCTGGCGATCCTTGGGCGCGCTGGAATTGCCCGGCTGGAGCGGCTTGTCGTCCTGCGCCCATTGGCCGAGCAGCAGCGTCTCGTCCGCATTGATCGAGCCGATCGTGCCGCGATCGACCTTGGCGATCTGGCGGACCTTGCCGGTGTCGATATCGGCGGCGAAGATCGTCGCGCCACCGCCGGGGCCGCCCGAACGCTTGGAATAATAGACCGAACGCGTCTTGCGGCCGGTGAAGAGCAGCTGGATGTCGTCGCCCTTGACGATCGTCGTCACCTTCCAGGTCTTGAGCTCGACGCTCGCCAGCCCCTCGGGAACCGAGATCACCATCTTGTCGCCCTGCGGCGTATAGCTGTTCTGGTGGAAATAGAGGCTCGCGCTGCCGGCGACCTCGCTGATCCGCACGACGCGGTGATGCGTGAGCGGATCGACCCAGCTCTTCGGGCCCAGCGCCGCGGCCGGTGCGGCGTCCTGCGCCTGGACCAGCGCGCTCCCCGGAACGAACGCAGCGGTGAGCAGCAATGCTGCGGCGACTGGCTTGAACTTCATCCACCCTCTCCTTCGGCGCTTGCCGTTATTCCATATATTGCTATGGTCATCCATAATATGATCTTGTTTGGACGGGGTGGCAAGCGATTCCACGCTTGATCCGTTTCGACAGAAACGCCAGCGAACCGGCTGGGAGAGAGGGATTGATGGCGACGAATCCGGCCCGGCCCGTAAGGCTGATCAACTATATCGCCTATGGATCGAACGACGTGCTCGGCGCGGGTTCGATGGCCGTGGTCTCGGCATGGGTCCTCATGTTCTACACCCAGTTCTGCGGGCTGACCGCGGGAGAAGCGGGACTGATCTTCGCCGTGGCGCGCATCCTCGATGCGATCGCGTCGCCGCTGATCGGCTATACCTCCGATAATTTCGGCCACACCTGGCTCGGCAAGCGGTTCGGGCGGCGGCGCTTCTTCATCCTCGCCGCGATTCCGCTGCTCCCCAGCTTCGCGCTGATGTGGCTGCCGGGACAGCAGTTCCTCTATTATCTCGTCAGCTATGTCGCGTTCGAGCTGGTCTACGCGATGGTGATCATCCCGTACGAGACGCTCGCCGCCGAAATGTCGAGCGACTACAAGACCAAGGCCAAGTTCGCCGGCGCACGTATCCTGTGCGGCCAGGTCTCGGCGATCCTGGCGGGCTTCCTGCCGCTGTGGCTGATCGGCTGGCTCGGCCGCGACAGCGCCGACACCTTCTTCTACATGGGCATCCTCTTCGCCGGTCTGTTCATGCTGACGGCGGGCTTCCTCTATCTGTTCAGCTGGGAGCGGGACCGCCCCGGCGAGGCGCTGCCCGAGGCTAGGCCCGGCGGCGCGCTGGACGCGCTCAGGGCGCTCTATCGCAACCTCTTCTCGACGATGAAGATCCGGGCGTTCCGGCTGCACCTGGGCATGTATTTGGGCGGCTATATCAGCCAGGACATCTTCAACGCCGCGTTCACCTTCTTCGTGATCTTCGCGCTGGCGGGAACGAACGCGATCGCGTCGGGTCTGCTCGGCACGCTCTATATCGTCCAGCTCGTCGCGGTGATCGCGGCGATCAACCTTGCGCTGCGCTTCTCGCCGGGCCTCGCCTATCGCGTCGCGGCGCTGAGCTTCGGGCTGGGCGTGATCGCCCTGCTCGCTCTGTGGGGCAACGGCACCGGCGCGACCAGCTGGCTGATCTGGGTGCCGATCGTGCTGGCGGGCCTGGGCCGCGGCGCGCTCAACTACATCCCCTGGGCGACCTACAACTATATGGCCGATGTCGACGAGATCGTCACCGGCAAGCGCCGCGAGGGCAGCTTCGCCGGGGTGATGACCTTCGTCCGCAAGGCGACCCAGGCCGCGGCGGTCGCCGGCGTCGGCTTCGTGATGCAGGCGGGCGGCTTCGTCTCGGGCGCGCAGGTGCAGACGCCCGGCGCCATCCACACGATCGCGCTGCTGCTGGGCATCGGCACGATCGGCGTGCTGGCGCTGGGCGTGCTGGTGTCGCTGCGTTTCCACCTCAATCCCAGGACGCACGCGATCCTGATGAGCGAGATCGAACGCCTGCGGCAGGGCGAGACCAGCCCCTCCAGCCCCGAGGCGCGCAAGGTCGCCGAGGACCTGTCCGGCTGGCGCTACGAGCGGCTCTGGGGGAACAACGACGTCGCGGCGAAGCGCGGCTGAGATTTTCGGCACGGCTTGCCCATCGCTCCGCTGATCGAAAGCCTATGGCCTTCGAGACGATCGTCCGCTCGAAGTAACCCGTTGTCGAAGCGCGCTTATCCGGAAGAGCCGTTTCGACGCGCCAACGGTTCAGCATAGGGCGGGTAGTATGAGGACTTTCGCAAAAACGATTCAGGGCACGCTGAGTGACGATGTCATCCAGGGCTCGAGCCTCAACGACCTGATCCTCGCCAAGGCGGGCGCGGATCGCGTCGACGGCGGCGCCGGCGACGATGATATCTATGGCGGAGACGGCCACGACTATCTGATCGGCGGCGCCGGAGCCGACTATCTCTATGGCGAGAACGGCAACGACCGGCTGGACGGCGGCCTGGGCAGCGACCGGCTGATCGGCGCCGACGGCAACGACATCCTCTCCGGCGGCGACAATGACGACTATCTCGATGGCGGGATCGGCCATGACCAGATCCTCGGCGATGCCGGCAACGACACCATCTATGCCGGCGATGGCCGTGACTATATCGACGGCGGCTATGGCGACGACATCATCTATGCCGGCGCGGGCGACGACGGCTTCCTGAACGAGATCAACCCGGCGACGGGCCTGCTGACCACCCAGGCGGTGGGCGGCGGCGCGGGCAACGACACGATCTACGGCGAGGGAGGGAACGACAAGCTCAAGGGCCAGTCGGGCAACGACCATGTCTATGGCGGCGACGGCAATGACCGGGTCGATGGCGGCGACGGCGACAACTGGCTCGAAGGCAATGCCGGCGACGACATCCTCTCGGCCGAGAACGGCGCGGACGTCCTGCTGGGTGGCGCGGGAAAAGACAATCTGCAGGCCGGCGCCGGTAACGATTACATGGAGGGCGGCACCGAAGCCGACAACATGAACGGCGAGGCCGGCAACGACCAGATGTTCGGCGGCGACGGCGACGATTACCTGCTCGGCGGCGACGGCGCGGATCGGATCCACGGCGGCACGGGCATCGACAAGCTGTTCGGCGAGCTGGGCGCAGATCAGCTCTGGGGCGATGCCGGAGCCGACTGGTTCGTCTTCAAGGGCGCCGGCGCACTCGACGGCGGCGACCGGATCGAGGACTTCCAGGACGGGATCGACAAGATCGTGCTGGAGAAGCTGGGTGTCACCGCGTTCCAGAGCGGTGGGCGCGCGGGCACCGTCTTCGCGCACGACCTCCCCAATGGCGAGGTCAGCGTCGATATCGTCACGTCGGCGGGCGTGGCGTTCCACATCGATCTTGCCGATCCATCCGGCACGCTGCACGCCACCAGTATCACCGCGGCCGATTTCATCTTCGCCTGAACTGGATCGGGGACGGAGGTCCTAGAGCGCGATGCCCAACCGATAGATGCGGTTGGCGTTGCCCGCGAATAGCGCGCGCTGTTCCTCCGGCGGCAGGTCCGACACGATCGTGCGATAGGCCTGGAGGTGCCGGTCGAAGCTGCCGAACAGCTTGTCGGTCGGGACGTCGCTGGCGATCATCGCGCGGTGGGTGCCGAAGATGTCGATCGTGTCGCGCACATAGCTGCGCGCCTGCTCCAGGTCCCAGGGGCGATAGGCGAAGCCGATGCCCGAGATCTTGACCGAGACGTTGGCGAAGGCCGCCAGCGCCCGCATCCCCGCGCGCCATTCGGCACGCCCGTCGGAATCGCTCGGCACCATCATCCCGCAATGGTTGACGATCACCGGCACCTCGGGATGCCGTTCGATCAGCCCGACCAGTCCCGGAAACTGCGCCGGATAGGCCTGCAGGTCGAAGCTCAGCCCGTATTTGCCGAGCAGGCCGAACCCGCGCCGCCACGCTTCGTCCCGTGTCACGTCATGCGGCGTATAGGTGCGCACCGGATCTTCATGCCAATTGGCGATGTGGCGGATGCCGCGGACGTTGCGGCGCTGCGCATGCGCCTTCAGCAAGGTCTCGACGCCCGGATCGTTCAGTGCGGCGAAGGCGACGATCGCATTCGGCATGCCGTGCGCATCGGCCATGTCCTGCAGCCAGTCGGTCTCGTCCAGCGCGGCCTCGGGCACCGCGCCCGCATCGATATGGACGATCCCGCGCACATCCCATCCGTCCGCATCCGCCAGATAGTCGGGCAGCAGATAGGTGCGTGCGATCGGCTCGACGCTGCCGTTCGGCCCGTCATCTCCGAAGGGCGGCATCAGCCACGGATAGCGGATGCGCTTCAGATCCCAGAGATGGACATGGGCGTCGATGAACGGCAGGTCGCGCATCGCCCGGCCTCAATAGGTCGTCCGGCCGCCCGACGTGTCGAAGGTCGATGCGGTCGTGAAGCTACACTCTTCGCTCGCCATGAAGCAGACCATCGCGGCGCTCTCGTCCACCTCGCCGAGACGTCCCATCGGGATCTTCGAGCGCATGTAATCGACCTGGCTCTGCGGAAGCTGCTCCAGGATCGGGCTCTCGAAGGTCGCAGGGGTCAGCGCATTGGCGATCACGCCCTTGCCCGCGAGTTCCTTGCCGAGCGACTTGGTGAGGCCGATCACGCCCGCCTTGGTCGCCGAATAGGCGCTGGCGTTGGGATTGCCTTCCTTGCCCGCCACCGACGAGACGTTGACGATGCGGCCATAGCCGTTCGCAAGCATCAGCGGCACGATCGCGCGGTTGCAGTAGAACAGCCCGTTCAGATTGACGTCGACCACCTTCAGCCAGCCGTCGATCGGGAATTCATGCACCGGCACGGTGGGCCCGGTGATTCCCGCGGAGCAGACCAGAACGTCCACCTTGCCGAGCGCAGCGTTGCTGCGTTCCGCCGCCGCCTCGACTGCCCCGGGATCGGAGACGTCGAGCGCTTCGACATGGATCGCACCCACTTCCGCCTTCGCTGCCTCGAGCGCGTCGGCATTCAGGTCCCAAAGGGCTACCGTGCCGCCTTCGGCCACGATGCGCGCAGCCGTGGCCTTGCCCAGTCCCGAGGCGCCGCCGGTGACGACGGCGGTACGCCCGGCGAAACGGCCTTCGTACAGGCTCATGCCGCGGTCCCCGCCGCGACGAAATCCTGGCGCTGCTCGCCCAGGCCCTGGATGCCCAGTGCGACCACGTCGCCCGCCTTCAGATACCAGGGCTCCGGCTTCTGGCCGAGGCCGACGCCCGGCGGGGTGCCGGTGGTGATGATATCGCCCGGCAGCAGCTTCATGAACTGCGAGACATAGGCGATGATCTGCCTGACGGTGAAGATCATCGTCGCGGTACTGCCGTCCTGCTTGCGCACGCCGTTGACGTCGAGCCACATCGACAGCGCCTGGGGATCGCCGACCTCGTCGGACGTGACCAGCCACGGGCCGACCGGACCGAAGGTCGGGAAGCCCTTGCCCTTGTCCCAGGTCGGGCCGCGCTCGGTCTGCCAGGCGCGCTCGGACACGTCGTTGACCACCGCATAGCCGGCGACATGCGCCAGCGCGTCGTCCTCGGAGACGTTGTGCGCCTCGGTCCCGATCACGATGCCGAGCTCGACTTCCCAGTCGGTCTTGAGCGAACCGCGGGGTACGACCACCGGATCGTTCGGCCCCTGGAGGCAGCTCACCCATTTGTTGAACACGACCGGCTCGGCCGGGATCGGCAGGTTCGATTCCGCCGCATGATCGGCATAGTTCAGGCCGATCGCGACGAACTGGCGGGTGCCGCTGAACGGCACGCCGTAGCGCGGGCTCCCCTCGACCAGCGGCAGCGTCGCAGGGTCGATCGCGGCGAGCTTGGCCAGCCCGGCGGGCGAGAGCTCGGCGGGCGAGATATCGGCCACGACGCCGGAAAGGTCGCGGATGCGGCCGTCGGTGTCGATCAGGCCGGGCTTTTCCGACCCCGTGGGGCCGTAACGGCAAAGCTTCATGGTCTCTTGCTCTCGTTTCAGTGCGTGTAGGGACGGTGCATCTGGATGTCGCGGTTCAGCTCCACGCCGAAGCCGGGCGCGTCAAGCGCGCTGGCGCGCAGGCGGCCATTCTCGGGCACCGGCTCGCCGATCAGCTGCGGATGGAACATCGGCACCACTTCGGTCGGCCCCGGATGCATCATCAGGAACTCGGCGAAGGGCGAGTTGTGGCGCGTGATGACGAAGTGATAGCTGTAGACCGACGAGCCGTGCGGCACGACCATCTTGCCGTTCGCATCGGCGAGCGCGCTGATCTTCAGCAGCTCGGTGACGCCGCCGCACCAGCCCACATCGGGCTGGATGATGTCGCAGCACTCCATCTCCATCAGCATGCGGAAGCCCCAGCGGGTCGCCTCATGTTCGCCGGTGGTGACCAGCATGCCCTTGGGCACGTTGCGCTTGAGCTGGGCATAGCCCCAATAATCGTCGGGGCTGATCGCCTCCTCGATCCACTTCAGGCCATGCTCGTGCGCGGCGATGGCGAGGCGGGTCGCATAGTCGACGTCGAGCGCCATCCAGCAATCCCACATCAGCCAGAAATCGGGGCCGACCCTGGCGCGCATGTCGGCGAGCTCGACGATGTTCTTCTTGAGGCCCTCGATGCCCTCGGCCGGGCCGTGGTGCAGCGGCATCTTGCCGCCGATGAAGCCCAGCTCCTTGGCGACGTCCGGCCGCGCGCCCGTGGCGTAGAATTGCAGCTCGTCGCGCACCGCGCCGCCCAGCATGTGATAGACCGGCTCCTGCCGCAGCTTGCCGAGCAGGTCCCACAGCGCCAGGTCGACGCCCGAAATGGCGTTCACCACCAGGCCCTTGCGGCCATAATATTGGGTCGAGAAGTACATCTGGTCCCAGATCTTCTCGTAGTCGGTCGGCGCGCGCCCTTCGAGGAAGCGGGCGAGATGCTTCTCGACGATATAGGCCGCGGGCTCGCCGCCCGTCGTCACCGCGAAACCGATCGTGCCGTCCTCGGCCTCGATCTCGACCACCAGGGTTCCGAGCACGTTGATGCCGAAGCTCTGGCGGCTTGCACGGTATTCGGGATAGCGCGCCATCGGCGTGGCGATGTGATCGTCGATCCAGTGGCCGGCGCCCTGGTCGTGATAATCGGCGCCACCGCCGCGCACCACGAACGCGCGCACCTGCTTGATCTTCGGCAAACCCCGAACCGTCACTCTGCATTCCCCTCGATCGTTGAGGACACCCAAATTTCGTCCACGCGATCGGTCAAAATCGCGGACACATCAATTCCAACATGTGATACGCCCTCGCCGCCACTGGACAACGCTGTCCTGTGCGCGGTGATTCAAGAGGCTGGCAGCACCACTCCTACGGCTTTACTTTCTCACTTTATGGGATAGGATATTACGAGATGAGACAGAATGCGTCAAATGAAGAATCGGAAAAACCGTCGCAATCGTCTCCTAACGCCGTGCAGGGCAGCCAGACCCTGCTGCGCGGGCTCGACATGCTCGACAAGGTGATCGACGGGCCGGTGAAGCTCGCCGAGCTTTCGCAGCGCATGGGCCTGACGCGCTCGACCACGCACCGCCTGGCCAATGCGCTGATCGATCGGGGCTTTCTCACCTTCCTGCCGCGCGTCGGCTATCAGCTGGGTCCGAAGCTGCTCCAGCTCGGCTTCCTGGCGCAGTCGCAGGCGGATATCGTCCAGATCGCCCGTCCGATCATCGAGGATCTCGCCGCCAGCACCGAGGACACGGTCCATCTCGGCCGGCTCGATGGCGATCTCGCGCTCTATCTCGACAAGATTCCCGGCCGCCGCCGCGTCGAGATTTCCAGCCGTGTCGGCGATCGCCAGCCGCTGACCTCGACCGGGCTCGGCAAGGCGCTGCTGCTCGACAGCGATCCGCAGGAATGGCGCCGGGTGTTCGATACCGATCGCGCCGTTGGTGCGCCCGCAGCGGACTACGACCAGTGGCTCGATCGAATGGAAGGCTATGCCAGCGCAGGCTATGCGTTCGACCTCGAGGAGAACGAGGACCAGATCCGCTGCGTCTCCGCTCCCGTGCGCGACGCGTCGGGCCGGATCGTCGCCGCGATCAGCGTGTCCAGCGCCGCGCAATATATGGACGATGGCCGCATGGCCGCGCTCAGCGGCGAAGTACGCGCGACCGCGAACAGGATCAGCCACGAGCTCGGCTGGAGCGAGACCGTCGCCCCGCCGCGCAAGGCACGACGATAGAATCAAACTGAGGAGGATTGCGTGAAGCTGCTCGAAGGCAAGACCGTGCTCGTGACGGGCGCATCGACCGGGATCGGCGCCGCTGCCGCGATCGGTGCGGCGCAGCATGGCGCCGATGTGGCGATCAACTATCACAGCCGCGATCACGAAGCCGAGGCGGTGATTGCCGCGATCGAGGCGACCGGCCAGCGCGGTCTCGCGGTGAAGGGCGACGTCGCCGATGCCAACACCGCGACCGCGTTCGTCGCCAAGGCGGTCGAGGCGTTCGGCAAGGTCGACGTGATGGTCTCGAACGCCGGCATCTGCCCGTTCCACAGCTTCCTCGACATGCCGGTGGAGACGGTACAGCGGACGATGCAGGTCAATCTGCTCGGCGGCTATTTCATGGTGCAGGCCGCGGCGAACCAGATGGTGAAGCAGGGCCATGGCGGCGCGATCGTCGCGGTCTCGTCGATCTCGGCGCTCGTCGGCGGCGAATACCAGACGCACTACACCCCGACCAAGGCGGGCCTACACTCGCTGATGCAGTCGACCGCGATCGCGCTCGGCAAGCACGGCATCCGCTGCAATTCGCTGCTGCCCGGCACGATCCTCACCGAGATCAACAAGGAGGATCTCGCCGACGAGACCAAGCGCAAATATATGGAGGGCCGCATACCGCTGGGCCGGCTCGGCCAGCCCGAGGACATGATCGGGCCGATCGTGTTCCTCGCCTCCGACATGGCGCAGTACGTCACCGGCGGGGCGCTGCTCGTCGACGGCGGCGCCTTCGTGAACCTGCAGTAACCGGGAGAGATCGGATGCGCGTCCTCGCAGCGGCCCTGGCGCTGGCGGTCCTTCCCCAGGCTCCGGCCTGGGCGCAGGCCGCATCCGGCCCGACGATCTTCATCGCCGGAGATTCCACTGCGGCGAACTATGCGCCCGAACGCTATCCGCAGACCGGCTGGGGCATGATGCTCAAATGCGGGCTCTCGTCGCGCGTGCTGGTGGACAATCGCGCGATGGGCGGGCGCAGTACGCGCACCTTCATGGGCGAGGGCCGGCTCGACGCGATCCTGGCGGCGATCAAGCCGGGCGACACCGTGCTGATCCAGTTCGGCCATAACGACGCCAACCGTGCGAAGCCCGAGCGCTTTGTCGAGGCGGGCACCGGCTATCGCGACAATCTGCTCCACTTCATCACGACGATCCGCGCCAAGGGCGGCGTGCCGGTACTGCTCACCCCCGTGGCGCAGCGCATGTTCGAGGGCGGCCAGGTAAAGGCCAATTTCGCCGAATATTCGACGGTGGTCCGCACCGTCGCCGCCGAGACGAAGACGCCGCTGATCGACCTGGAAACGCTGTCACGCGCCTGGGTCGCGCAGGCGGGCGAGGAAGGCGCCAAGCGCTTCTACCTGCATTACACCGCCGCGGATCACGTCGCCGCCTATCCGCAGGGCATCGACGACGACACGCATTTCAGCGAGCTCGGCGCGCGCGGCGTCGCCGATCTCGTCGCGGGCGGGCTGGCGAAGCTCAAGCTGCCGGTCTCGGCCGAAGTGCTGGCCGACCGGCCCGATCTCCACCGCACCACCCCGCTCGGCCGGGCGGAATGCCGGTGAGCGGGATCGACCGCCGCACGCTGATCGGCGCCGGCATGGCGCTCGGTCTCGCCCCCGCCGCAAGCGCAGCATTGCCGCAGCATGTCCCCGACGATTTCGTCCGCATGCCGCTCTGGCCGGGCAAGGCGCCGGGCGGCGACGCCGTCACCGTGCAGGAGGAGGAATCGCTCCGCACGCCCAATTCGGCGAAGGACGATACCGCCTTCGTCCATGTCACCCGCCCCACCCTCACCATGCTGCGCGCGGCCAAGCCCAATGGCGGCGCGCTGCTGCTGATCCCGGGCGGCGGCTATAAGCGCGTCGCGATCGGGCATGAGGGATATCAGATCGCCCGCCGCTTCGCCGCGGCCGGCTATCATTGCTACATCCTCGTCTATCGCCTGCCCGCCGATGGCTGGACGGCGGGCCCCGACGCCCCACTCCAGGACGCGCAGCGCGCGCTCCGCATGGTGCGCAGCCGGGCCGCGACCGACGGGTTCGATCCGGCCAGGATCGGCATGATCGGCTTTTCGGCAGGCGGCCACCTCGCCGCGAAGCTCGCCGCGACCTCGGACGTGCCGGTCTATCCAGCCACGGACGCGATCGACGCGCTGCCGCTCGCCGCCGCGGTGGCGGCCCTGCTCTATCCGGTCGTGCTGCTCGACGGCCCGAACATCCACACCGGCTCTCGCAACGAGATGCTGGGCACCACGCCCGCACCCGAGCGCGCCCGCGCCTATTCGGCCGACAGCCGCATCGCCCCCGGCACCCCGCCGACCTTCCTGGCGCATGCGCTCGACGACAAGAGCGTGCCGCCGGAAAACAGCCTGGCGATGCTGGCCGCGCTGCGCCGCGCCGGCGTGGCCAGCGAGGCGCATCTGTTCGAGAAGGGCGGGCACGGCTTCGGTCTGGCGCTGCCCGACGGCACGCCCTCGCCCTGGCCCGAGTTGTTCATGGCCTTTGCGCGCCGGCACGGCATGCCATGAGCGAGGGGTCGCCCCGCGTCGCGCTGTTCGTCACCTGCCTGGTCGATGTGATGCGTCCCCGGATCGGGTTCGCCGCGATCCGCGCGCTGGAGGCTGCGGGCTGCGATGTCATCGTGCCCCCCGGCCAGACCTGTTGCGGCCAGCCCGCGCTCAACTCGGGCGACCGCGCGACCGCGGACAAGATGGCGCGCACCACGATCGCCCTGCTCGAACCCTATGACGCGGTGGTCATCCCGTCGGGGTCGTGCGCGGGGACGATCATCGTCCATTATCCCGAGATCCTCGCCGACGATCCCGAATGGCATGCGCGTGCCGAGGCGCTGGCGGCGAAGACCCACGAGATCCTCTCCTATCTCGATCGCGTCCGCGGCTGGCGCCCCGAAGGCGCCGCGCTCCCTGCCACCGCCGCGTATCATGACAGCTGCTCGGGCCTGCGCGAGCTCGGCATCAAGGCGGAACCGCGTCGCCTGCTGGGCGCGGTGGAAGGGCTGGCGCTCAAGCCGCTCGCGGGGGCCGAGACCTGTTGCGGGTTCGGCGGCACCTTCTGCGTGAAATACCCCGCCATCTCCAACGCGATCACCGAGGACAAGGCGATGCAGGTCGAGGCGAGCGGCGCCGAGCTGCTGCTGGCGGGCGATCTCGGCTGCCTGATGAACATGGCCGGCAAGCTGCATCGCCGCGGCTCGAAGGTCCGCGCCTTCCACGCGATCGAGCTGGTCGCCGGCATGGGCGACGGCCCCGCGATCGGCGAGGCGGAGTGAGCAGCGCCTTCAAACAGCGTGCCGCAGCCGCGCTCGCGGACCCGGTGCTGCACACAGCGATCGCGCGGACCACCGGTACCGGCGAGGCGAAACGCAGCCTTGCCGTCGGCGCCTTCCCCGATTTCGAGGCGGCGCGCAGCCGCGCGGCGGCGATCAAGGATCACGGCATCGCCGATCTCGCCGCCTATCTCGAGATGTTCGAGGCCAATGCGATTGCGGCGGGCGCCAAGGTCCATTGGGCCGAGACGTCGCAGGAGGCCTGCGACATCGTCATCGACATCTGCAAGGCGGTCGGCGCGCGCGGCCGGGCGGCCCCCAAAAAGATGCTCGGGGACGGGATACGGCAGCCCCCAGCCCGGGTCGTGGCCGGGAACGCCCGGCTA
>JBEVLV010000153.1:0-16131 GCA_040508955.1 Sphingomonas sp.
TCAAGCTAGTCCTTGGCATCCGGGCATTGGCAGATCGCCTTGAAGCCGGCCGCCATGAAGGTTGCCATATGGCGCCGGATCGACGCGAAATCGTCGGACGAGCAGAGCCCGTGCGACAGCTCATCCAGTCGCCCGGTGCGCGCCATGTTGTGCGTCATCGCCCCGGACAGGAAATGATAACCCCAGAAGATCGTCTCCTCGTCGCAATCGGGCATGGCCTTTTTGAGCAGCTCGATCAGCGCCAGGCCGACGGGATTGAAGTATTTCGTCATCTTGCCGGCGCCCCAGCCCGCGGCGCTGTTGGCCTGGGCGCTGATCTTGCCGATCGCGGCCCAATATTCCCTGTCGTCCTGATGGAGCTTCAGATCGGGATCGATCCAGGCATGGAGTGCACCCTCGACCGTGACGTTGTCGCCGGCCTCTTCGGCATAACGACGCAACGCCTCGAGCCGGCCTTGGGTGGACGCCGGCACCTTGCGCGCCCAGACCGCCTCGTAGATGCTTTCCTTGCCGTTGAAGTGATAGTGGATCAGCGTCGAGCTGACGCCCACACGGGCCGCGAGATCCTTCAGCGTGAAGCCATGATAGCCGAACTCGGCGAACAGCTCCTCCGCCGCATCGAGGATGCGCTCGATCGACTCTTCGCGGACCCGTTCCTTGTGCTTTCTGGCGCGGGGGCGCTCGGGCTGTGGCTTACCGTCGGGCTTCGGTTTTTCGATGCTCATCTGCGCAAGCGTGCCTTCGTCCATAAAGTGCGTCAACGTCGCCCTCCCGCGTCTTCAGCGGCGGCCGGGAAGGCGGAAAAGCCGGTGTCGAGCCGCCAGCCTTGGTCCTGCCGCATCCGGCGCGAGACCAGGGCGTCGGCAAGGTCGAACGTACCAGGCAGAAGATCACGCCGTGCCGAGGGACGGTCGTCGATATCGAGATATTCGCGTCCGTTCGCGGTGTAGCGCGGCCACACCGCCTCGCCGGACGCCGCAGGGACGCCGGTCTTCACGAACGAGACCCAATATCGCATCATCGCGTCCGAGAGCCGTGCCTCGGTGCGGTCGAGCGGCGGCCGCGGCCAGTTGGGTCCAAGCGCGCCGTCTGCACCGACCTGGCCGAAAATATAGGGGATTTCGCTGGCGTGAAACGCTGCCAGGTCGCGCGCACGTTCGGCGGGCGTGCTGTGCCGGAAGAAATAGAGATAGGCCGGCTGGCCCATCGCCGCCTGTCGCCGCGCCACATTCTGCGCCGCCCAGCCGTAGATCGCGTCCCGCATCGATGCCATCGCATCCGCTTTGGGGTCCGCCCCCGGATATACTTTGAGGAACGCCGGGGCGTCGGCGCCGAAGCGGCGACCTATATCCGCCTGATACGCGGCCTGATCGGCCGGAACGCCGCGCGGCATCAGGAACAGGAGCGACCGGATCTCGCCTTCGTTGAAGCCGGCGAGCACCGGCACCCTAGCCTGCTCGCCGCGCGCGAAAGTCTCGGCGAACTGGCGCTTGAGCACGACCCCGTCGATCACGGGCTCGGGTTGCCAGCCGGTTGCAAGGCCGGCCTTGAACAGGGTCGGGAGATCGGCGGCGCGGAGCTCGGCGACGGTCGCCAGCCCCGCAGCCTTGGCCAATGCCGTTCCGCCATCCTCGCCCGAGAGCAGGCCGCGCGTCGCGTCGTGCAACGTGCGATAGGATGGCATGTAGCCGCTCTGCGTGATCGCCTTGCCGAACAGGCCGCGCGCCTGCGGGCTCGCGAGCAGGGCGATCACGCTGAGGCCGCCGGCGGATTCTCCGGCGATCGTCACCCGGCTGGAATCACCCCCGAACGCGGCGATATTGTCGTGCACCCAGCGCAGCGCGGCGATCTGGTCGAGAAGCCCGTAATTGCCGGACAGGTGCTGCGGCGATTCAGCGCTCAGCGCCGGATGCGCCAGATAGCCAAAGAGGCCCAGCCGATAGTTGATCGAGACGAAGACGATGCCCTGCCTGGCCAGCTTGGCGCCGTCGTACAGGGATTCGGAGCTGCTGCCCCCGGCCAAGGCGCCGCCATGGATCCAGACCATGACCGGCAGCTTGCGTGCGCCGGCCGGGGCCCAGACGTTGAGCGTCAGGCAATCCTCGCTCGTCGCTGCCATGCTCCCCGAATAGAGTCCCTTCGGATCCGACGGTGGCTGGAGGCAGGCGTTCCCGAACCTGGTCGCCTCGCGTACCCCTTTCCAAGCAGGCGCCGGAACGGGCGGCCGCCAGCGCAGGTCGCCGACCGGCGGCCTGGCAAAGGGGATGCCCTTGTAGGCGACCACGGGGCCACCCGCCTCCACGCCCCGCAGGATACCCTGCCGGACGCGGACCTGAGGCTGGGTGCCGTGCGACGCGACAGGCGACGCCGCGGCCAGCCCACCGGCGAGGCCGAGACAGGCGATGGCCGCCCGTCCGCGCCCCCGCGCCCGCCGAGCAAATCCCGGCAATGCCCTCTCGGCCCCCACGATCAGAAGCCGTAGCCGACGCGCACGCCGAACGTGCGCGGGCGCAGGATCGCGTAGCGGCTGTACACAAAGGCTTCGGGATGGACGTAGGTGGTCGCGCGGCTGTTGCCGACATTCTCCATGTAGAAGGTGGTGCTCAGCTTGCCGAGCCGGATACCGGTCTGCAGGTTGATATAGGTGTAGGTGTCGGAGGGGTCATAGAGCGCGCTGGGCGTCCCAGGCTTTCCCGGAACATTGGGAAAGCCGTTGGGGAAGGAGCCGACATGCTCGATCTGGAAGCTCGTGAAGCCCTTCGCGCCGCTGAACAGGTTGTAATTATAGCTGCCGAAGAACGCACCCTGCAGGTGGGGCGATGCCAGGCGCGCGCCGTCGACCGCTCCCGAGATCGCCGCCTGCTGCGCGGTGATGTCCGTGACCTTCGCATCGTTCAACGACCCGTTGAGCCCGAAGGTGAGGCCGGGCACCGGCGTGAGGACGATTTCCGCTTCCAGCCCCTTGCTGACGGCGCCGGCGATATTGGTCGCGAACTGGATGGAGTCCGACTGGCGGTTGGCCTGAACCTGGATGTTGCTCCAGTCGATATAATAGGCGGCGAGATTGGCGGTCAGCTTCCCGCCCAGCCAGCGCCCCTTCATGCCGACTTCATAGTTGGTGAGGCTGTCGGAGGTCGCCCCCGCCGGAATGACGAGGTCGTTCTTGTCCACGAGGCTGACGCTGCCCGCCTGCGCGTTGTAGACCGGTGTCCGGTATCCGGTGGACACGGTGCCGTAGAGCGTCAGGTCGCGTGACGGCTCATAGGTGACGCTCGCTTTCCACGACGCCTTGGATGCCGTCGGGTAGCGCGCGGTCGATGCCGCGACCGGGATTTGCTGGAGCGGGCCCGCAATGCCGAACAGCGCGTAGGTGAAATATTGCGAGTTGAAGCCCGGGAACACGTCCACCGTGCCGGAATAGCTGCCATAGCGGATGCCGCCGGTGGCCGACAGCTTGTCGGTCAGGTGATAGGTCAGTTCGCCGAAACCGGCCAACTCGCTCGTCCGCGTGTCGCTGGCGAACTTGTAGAAGGTCGCGTCCGCCGGCAGGCCGGTGATGCCGCGCGCCGCCAGGAAGGCCGGCGTCGACGTCTCGCGTCCGTCGAGGAACGAGTCGCGGTGGAGATAATAGCCGCCGATCGTCCAGTCGAACTTGCCGCCGGGATCGGACGCGAGCCGCGTCTCCTGCACGAAGGTCTTCCAGATGCCGTGATCGAACAGATAGAAGGGGATGGCCTGCGCGATCGGGACGGTCGCCGACGCGAAGGTGCCGGTCAGGTCGACGTTGAAGGCGCCATCCTGATAGGCATAGCTCGAGGTGCTGGTCAGGTGCACGCCGCCGAACTGATAGTCGATGGTCGCGCTGTAGAGCTGGGTCTTCGACGTATAGAGATCGGGGATCGTGGTGTAGCGCTTGCGGTCGCCCAGCGAAGGCGTCGTAAGCGAGGCATCCTCGGGATGGCTGTTCTCGTAGATGCCCGTCAGGCGGATGCTCAGCCGATCGGTCGGCTTCCACAACAGGCTCGCGCGGCCGCCCCAATCCTTGAGCGTATTGGCGTTCTTCACCCCCGTGCCGAGATTGTCGATATAACCGTCTTCGTGGCGATAGAAGCCGACGACGCGCACGCCCAGCGTATCGCTCAAGGGCACGTTGACCATGCCGTTGTAGCGCTGGCGGATGCCGCCGCCGTCGGGGGTCAGGCCGATATCGACAAGCGCGGACGCATCATATTGCGTGAGATCGGGGCTCTTGGTGAGGATGCGCAGCGCGCCCGAGAGCGAGCCCGAGCCGAACAGCGTGCCCTGCGGACCGCGGAGAAACTCGACGCGCTCGATATCGTACAGATTGGGATCGAGCGTCACCGAATTGCCGATGGTGGTGAGCGGAAGCTCGTCGAGATAGACCGTGGTGGTCGCCTGCAACCCGGCCTGATAGCCGTTGGTCGAGATGCCGCGCGTGGTGACGCTGACGTTGTTGCTGCTTCGCTGATCGAGCACGACGCCGGGCGTCTCGCGGGCGATGCCCTCGAAGCCGACAATGCCCTTTTCGGTCAGCTGGGTCTGGGTGAACGCGGTGACGCTCATCGGCACGTCCTGAAGACGCTCGGCGCGACGGGTCGCGGTGACGATGATTTCGTTGGGATCGACCGTATTTGCGCCTGCCCGGTCGTCCTGCGGGTTGGCAGCGGCCGGCGTGACGCTCGTGTCGTTGGAAGCCGGGCTTGTCTGCGCGGCAGCTGGGGTGGCGGCGGCAATCAGCGTCAGCACCGAAGCCGTATAAGCTAAGTGGTTCATATCCTCTCCTCATCGCCGCCGCGCCTCGTGACGCTGTTCTGCGATCGTCGGAACATCCACCCTCGCACCTCCGGAGTCAATACTGACTTATCCGTCAGTCAGTATTGCTGGCAAGAAACGTGGCGCACTGATTTGATGGCTGCCTGCCGGCGGAAGAGATGGGCGGAGAAGCGATTGACGCGACGCTTCGCGGAGAACCGAAGCGAGTGCCGGCGTCCCGAGACAAAGGATCGGATTTCGGGAACCTTCCGATCAACATCGACTACCGCAAATTGGTCGTGCACACTCGGAAGGCGGCCGATCCCGGACGGCTATTCGTGAGGCACGAGGTTCGCCCGCCACTGTGGCCGCACGACCATCGCCTCGGCGAACAGCGGCGAGGCGAGCTGGACGGCGAGCCAGCGCTGCACGCCGGGCAATGGCTGTGCATCGAACCAGGCGCGATCGACCGCGGCGAACTGGCGGACGAACGGCATCAGCGCAGCATCGGTGAGCGAACGACGATCGCCGCAGAGATAGGCGCGCGACACCAGGCGTCGCTCGAGCGCTTCCAGCAAGGCCATCCCTTGCCCGCGATGCCCCGCGGGGTCCGAGTCGTGGCGATCCGGATATTTGTAGCGGTCGAGATGATGCTTGAACGGGCCGTCATTGGCCGCGATCAGCGCTTCGTCTTCGCCGTCCAGCCAATGCTCGGGATCGTTGCGGCGCAGCGCCCAGCGCATGATATCAAGGCTCTCGTCGATCACCGTGCCATCGGCGAGCACCAGCACGGGCACCGTCGCCTTGGGCGAAGCGGCGATCAGCGCGGCCGGCTTGTCGCGCAGCTTCACCTCGCGGATCTCGCACCCGACCCCGCTGACCAGCAGCGCCAGGCGTGCCCGCATCGCATAGGGGCAGCGCCGGAAGCTGTAGAGGATCGGCTCAGCCAGCGTCGCGCCCCAGCAGCACGGCGCCGACATGCGCCTCGCCCCGCGCCTCGGCGAGCACCGCCTGACGATGACGCTCGGCATAGCGCTCGCGCTGCTCTTCGGTGCGTTCGCCATGGCAGGCGGGACAGCTGACGCCTTCCTCATACAGGGGCGAGTCGCGCTGCTCGGGGCTCACCGGCATGCGGCAGGCGCGGCACAGCGCGTGGTTGCCGGGCTCAAGCCCGTGCGCCACCGTCACCCGCTCGTCGAATACGAAGCATTCGCCCTGCCAGCGGCTCTGCTCGGGTGGGATCGTCTCCAGATAGGCGAGGATCCCGCCCTTCAGGTGATAGACCTCGTCCAGGCCCTCCGCCTTGAGGAAGGCGGTCGCCTTTTCGCAGCGTATCCCGCCGGTGCAGAACATCGCGACCTTCGGCATGGCGCCGTCGCCCTGCAACTCGGCGCGATGCTCGCGGAACCAGGCGGGGAAATCGCGAAAGGTGCGGGTGCGGGGATCGGTCGCGCCGGCAAAGGTGCCGATCGCCACCTCATAGTCGTTGCGCGTGTCGATCAGGATCGTGCCGGGCTGCTCGATCAGCGCATTCCAGTCCTGCGGGGCGACATAATGGCCGACATCGGCGAGCGGATCGATGTGCGGCTCGCCCATCGTCACGATCTCGCGCTTGATCCGCACCTTCATCCGATGGAACGGCATCGCCGGCGCGCGCGATTCCTTCACGTCGATGTCCGCGCAGCCGGACAGGCCGCGGATATGGCCGAGCACCTGCTCGATCGCCGCGTCCGATCCGGCGATCGTCCCGTTGATCCCCTCGCCGGCAAGCAGCAGCGTGCCCTTCACGCCCTTGTCCGCGCAGAGCCGCGCGAGCGGACCGCGGATCCCCTCGCAATCCTCGAAGGTCGTGAACCGATACAGCGCGACTATGCGTATCGGCAGTAAAGCGTGCGTCACCATCTGTTTCCTGGTTGAACGGCCCCCATCGGCGGCCGATCGCGCTCCTAGCAGAACCGCGTTGGAATCACATTCTCCAGATCGGGGGGGCGCCCGCCCCTTGCAACCCGCCCGCGCTTGCACGATCACGCCCCGGCACCGACACGTCCCAGGAGTATCCCGATGAAGACCCGCGCCGCCGTCGCATTCGAAGCGAAGCAGCCGCTCGAGATCGTCGAGCTCGACCTCGAAGGGCCCAAGGCCGGCGAAGTGCTGGTCGAGATCATGGCGACCGGCATCTGCCATACCGACGCCTATACGCTGGACGGACTGGACTCGGAGGGGCTTTTCCCCAGCGTGCTGGGGCATGAGGGCGCCGGCATCGTCCGCGAGGTGGGCCCGGGCGTCACCAGCGTGAAGCCGGGCGATCACGTCATCCCGCTCTACACCCCCGAATGCCGCCAGTGTAAGTCGTGCCTCAGCGGCAAGACCAACCTCTGCACCGCGATCCGCGCCACCCAGGGCAAGGGGCTGATGCCCGACGGCACCACGCGGTTCAGCTATCAGGGCAAGCCGATCTTCCATTACATGGGCTGCTCGACCTTCTCGAACTTCACCGTGCTGCCCGAGATCGCCGTGGCGAAGATCCGCGAGGACGCGCCGTTCAAGACGAGCTGCTATATCGGCTGCGGGGTCACCACCGGCGTGGGCGCGGTGGTCAATACCGCCAAGGTCCAGGTTGGCGACAATATCGTCGTGTTCGGGCTGGGCGGGATCGGCCTCAACGTGCTGCAGGGCGCCAAGATGGCGGGCGCCAACAGGATCATCGGCGTCGACATCAACCCCGACCGCGAGGAATGGGGCCGCCGCTTCGGCATGACCGACTTCATCGACGGCCGCGGCAAGTCGCGCGAGGAGACGATCGCCGCTATCCTGGCGCTCACCGACGGCGGCGCGGACTATACCTTCGACTGCACGGGCAATACCGAGGTGATGCGGACCGCGCTCGAGGCATGTCATCGCGGCTGGGGCACCTCGATCATCATCGGCGTGGCCGAGGCGGGGAAGGAGATCGCCACCCGCCCCTTCCAGCTCGTCACCGGCCGCAACTGGCGCGGCACCGCGTTCGGCGGGGCGAAGGGCCGCACCGACGTGCCCAAGATCGTCGACTGGTACATGAACGGCAAGATCGAGATCGACCCGATGATCACCCATGTCCTCAGCCTGGAGGAGATCAACAAGGGCTTCGACCTGATGCATGCCGGCGAGAGCATCCGCAGCGTCGTGGTGTACTGATGTTCAGCCACATCATGGTCGGCAGCAACGACATCGCCCGGTCCAAGACCTTCTATGACGCGGTGCTCGGGGTCCTCGGAGCCGGCGACCCGTTCCGTCACGTGAACGCGACCGGCCAGACCCGCCTCTTCTATCGCCACGGCGGCGGCAGCTTCGGCATCAGCGAGCCGATCGACGGCGAATCCGCGACCTGCGCCAACGGTGCGACGATCGGCTTCAAGTGCGATTCTGCAGAGCAGGTGGCGGCGTTCCACGCTGCCGGCCTGGCGCATGGCGGCACCTCGATCGAGGATCCGCCGGGGGTGCGCGAAGGCGGCTCGCTCGGCTCGGCGTATCTGGCCTATCTCCGCGATCCCGATGGCAACAAGCTCTGCGCAAGCTGGCGCGTGCCGGCATGAGCGATGCCGTCAACCTGGAAGAGAAGTTCGCCACCTTCTCCGAGCATTGGGCGCCGCGCCTGGTCGCCAGCTACAATGGCAACGACGTCCGCATCGTCAAGGTGGAGGGCGAGTTCGTCTGGCACGTGCATGACGACACCGACGATTTCTTCCTGGTGCTCGACGGCATACTCGACATCGAGCTGCGCGACCGCACGGTCACGCTTGGCCCCGGCGAGCTCTATGTCGTGCCGCGCGGCGTCGAACATCGCCCGGTCGCACGGCACGGCGAGGTGCGGATGATCAACATCGAGCCCGGCGGCACCAACAATCTCGGCGAAGGATCGCCACAGCGCCCGGTGGTGACGGCATGATCGAGACGTTGAGCACCAGCAAGTCGCATGGCGGCGTACAGGGCGTGTATCGCCATGCTTCCACCGCGACAGGCACCGACATGACCTTCTCGGTCTATGTCCCGCCGCATGCGGAAGGCGCGAAGCTGCCGGTGCTCTGGTATCTCTCGGGGCTCACCTGCACCCATGCCAATGTCACCGACAAGGGCGAGTTTCGCCGCGCCTGCGCCGAGCATGGGGTGATCTTCGTCGCGCCTGACACCTCGCCCCGCGGCGAGGGCGTGCCCGACGACGATGCCTATGATTTCGGCCAGGGTGCCGGCTTCTACCTCGATGCGACCGAGGCCCCCTGGGCGACGCATTTCCGGATGCGCACCTATCTCGAGCAGGAGCTGCCCACGCTGATCGGCACCGAGTTCCCCGCCGACATGGCACGCCAGGGCGTCACCGGCCATTCGATGGGCGGGCACGGCGCACTGACGATCGGCCTGCGCAACCCGGAGCGTTTCCGCAGCGTTTCCGCCTTCGCGCCGATCGTGGCGCCCAGCCAGGTGCCCTGGGGCGAGAAGGCGCTTGCCGGCTATCTCGGCCCGGATCGCGCCGCATGGCGCACCTATGACGCGGTCGCGCTGATCGAGGACGGCGCGCGCCTGCCCGATCTGCTGGTCGATACCGGTTCGACCGATTCGTTCCTGGCCGAACAGCTAAAGCCCGAACTGCTGGAGGCGGCGTGCCGCAACGCCGGCATCGCGCTCACCCAGCGCATCCAGCCGGGCTACGACCACAGCTATTATTTCGTCTCGACCTTCATGGCCGATCACGTCGCCTGGCACGCCGAGCGGCTGAAGGCCTAACCCTGTTCGGTATGCACGTGCAGCGTGCCCGTAAGGGTGCGGTGCACCGGGCATTTCTCGGCGATCTCCATCAGGTGCGTGCGCTGCTCCGGGGTGAGCGGCCCTTCCAGCACGATCGTGCGGAAGATCGCCTCGATCCGCGGGTGCGCGCCGGCTTCGGCGCAATGGTCGCAGTCCTTGGCGTGATTGCGATCGTGGCGCAGGCGTACCGTCACGCCCTCCAGCGGGATGCCTTCGCGTTTGGCATAGAGGTTCAGCGTCATCGAGGTGCACGCGCCCAGCCCCGCCAGCAGCACGTCATAGGGCGTCGGCCCGGTATCGGCACCGCCGGCATCGGCCGGCTCGTCCATCATCCAACGATGCCGGCCCGCCTCCACCAGCGTGCCGAACTTGCCCTCGCCCGACCGCACGATCACTTCGCCCGCCATCCTCGCTCTCCCATGCCATCCGCTGGCAACGCCACGGTAACCGCCTATATCGCATGCTGCATCAGGCAAGCCTTGGTTCCGGGGAGTTTTTCACGTCATGCTCAAGCACCTGTCCCGCGCCCTGACGGCGCTGGCCTTCCTCTTCGCTCCGGCGGCGCAGGCGCAGCAGGCGGTCCAGGACGCCGATCCGGCGCTGTGGGTGGTCAAGGACGACGACACGACCATCTATCTGTTCGGCACGGTCCATGTGCTGAAGCCCGGTCTCAGCTGGTTCGACGAGGCGGTGAAGGCCGCGTTCGACAAGAGCGACGAGGTGGTGCTCGAGATGATCGAGCCCGACGCCGCGACGATGGCCGACATCGTGATGCGCAAGGCGATCAATGCGAACGGCGACACGATCACCGAGGCGCTCCCTGCCGACAAGCGCGAGGCCTATACCAAGGCGCTCGCCGATTCCGGTGTGCCTGCGGCGATGCTCGACCATTTCAAGCCCTGGTACGCCGCGGTGGCGCTGAGCGTGCTGCCGCTCAAGAAGCTCGGCTATGATCCCGAGAGCGGCGCCGAGCGCACCATCACCGCGGCGGCCAAGGCAAGCGGCAAGGAGCTGATCGGCCTCGAGACCCCCGAGCAGCAGATCGGCTATTTCGACACGCTGCCGAAGGAGCTGCAGGTCAAGTTCCTCGTCTCGACGCTCGACGATTATTCCAAGATGGGCAGCGAGCTCGACAAGATGGTGGCGAGCTGGGCCGCGGGCGACCCCGATACGCTCGGCAAGACGATGAACGAGGGGATGCGCGAGACCCCCGAGGTCGGCAAGATCCTGCTCACTGATCGCAATGCCCGTTGGGCCGACTGGATCGACAAGCGCATGGCCAAGCCGGGCACGGTGTTCATCGCGGTAGGGGCCGGGCACCTGGCGGGCAGCGACAGTGTCCAGGCCTTCCTCGCCAAGCACAACCTCAAGGCGACGCGCATCCAATATTGACGCGGGCGGCCCGCGCGGCTCTGGAGGGTGGGCCCACGCGTTTCGGGCCCCACCTGACGGAGCAGCATGATGGCAAGCAAGCCCCGCCCTTTTCTCGGTCTGTTCGTCGGCGTCGCCGCGGGCCTCGTCGCCTCGGCGGCGATGGCCGCATTCCAGGAGCAGGCTTCGGCGCTGCTTCCTGACGACGACGGGGATCCGGCGACGGTAAAGGCCGCCGACATCGCGAGCGAGGCGGTAACCGGCGATCCTGTGCCCGAACCCTATCGCGAGCAGGCGGGGACGGCGGTCCATTATATCGTCGGCGGCGTGCTCGGCGCGATCTACGGCGTACTCACCGAATATCGGCCCGAGGCGAGTGCGGGCTTCGGCAGCGCCTATGGCATCGCCACCTCCGCACTGCTCGACGAGGCGGCGGTGCCCGCTGCCGGCCTGGCCGCCGCACCCGACGAGATCCCGCTCGCCACCCACGCCTATGGCGCGGCGTCGCACCTCGTCTACGGCGTCGTACTGGAAGGGGTGCGCTGGCTGATCGCCGGCAAGCGCTGAGGCCTAGAGCAGCAACCGCTCCTGCGCGGAATCGCGACCGACCGGGCCGCCGCCGCGCCGCCGGGCAAGTTCGGTTTGCGCGGTGAAGCGGATATCGGGGTCGCGATCGTCGAGGAAGCCGGTCAGCGAATCATCGTCGATCTCGCTCCATTCCTTGCCGCGATCGGGGCCGTAGCGAACCCGCGGCTCGAGCGCCGGCTCTTTCGACCAGGCGATCAACTGCTTGACACTGGCTTCGTTGAGCATGTCGCGCAAGTGGAACGCCGTCACATAGGCATCCGGGAAAGCGCGGTGCGCCGGCAGGCCGCGTTCGTGAACCATGCCCTCGGGATTGCGCCAGTAGCGCAGAAACTGGTTCGAGAAGCCCGGCGAGCCCGACCATAGCCGCAGCGCGCATTTATAGGTGCAGATCCAGGCCTGCCCGCGAGTGAGCGACGGCGTGCAGAATTGCTCCTCGAAGCTGGCGCGGTGCGCGGCGAGCGCAAGCCGGCGCGGCCAGGGATCGAGCACCGGACGTGCGACGTCATGCCACCACGGCGCATCGGCCACGTCCTCGTCGCGGATATGGTGAATGGCCATGGTCAGCGGCGGGATCGGCCGACCGGGATTGACGAGCCGGCTTCCGCCCTCGCCCTCCAGCTCCCAGCGCCCATCCTTGCCGAGCGCCACGTCCTGCCACCCGATCTCACAGACCCCGTGCGCAGGCGGGGCCTGGCCGGTCGTCTCAAGATCGATGACGCGGATGAGGGAGCGAGGTGGCGACGCCATGACGGCGGATGTGGGACTTCAGGCCGCGAATTGCCAGACATTTCCAGCAAGCCCCTCCCCCGAAAGGAAAGGGCTCGCCGGTAAGGAAATCAATGCGCCGCCTGCGGCCCGCGTTCCAGGCCGCTTGCGGCGAGCTGGGCGTCGATCATCGCCATCAGCCGGTCTAGGCCTTCTTGGCTCTTCGCCTCGGCACGGGCGACAAGCACGTCCTGCGTATTCGACGCACGCAGCAGCCACCAGCCGTCGGGCGTGTTCACGCGCGCGCCGTCGGTGCGGTTGACGTCGGCGCCCTCGGCCTCGAGCCGGTCCAGCACCTCGTCGATAACCGCGAACTTGCGGCTCTCGTCCACCTGGAAGCGCATCTCCGGCGTGTTGACCATCGCCGGCATCTCGTCCTTGAGCTGGTTCATCGACTTGCCGATCACATGCACCGCCTGGATCAGCCGGATCGCGGCATATTGGGCATCGTCGAAGCCGTAATAATCCTGCGCGAAGAAGATATGGCCGCTCATCTCGCCGGCAAGCGGCGCGTGCGTCTCCTTCATCTTGGTCTTGATCAGGCTGTGGCCGGTCTTCCACATCAGCGGCGTGCCGCCCAGTTCGGCGATGCGGTCATACAGCGCCTGGCTGGCCTTCACATCGGCGATGATCGTGGCGCCGGGCTCCACACGGAGAACAGGTTCAGCCAGAATGGACAGAAGCTGATCGCCCCAGATCACGCGGCCCTGGCCGTCGATCGCGCCGAGACGGTCGCCATCACCGTCGAATGCCAGTCCGAAATCGAGATTCTTCTCGGCGACGAGGCGCTTCAGATCGGCGAGGTTCTTCTCCTCGGTAGGATCGGGATGATGGTTGGGGAAATTGCCGTCCACTTCGGTGAAGATCGTATGATGCTCACCCGGGAGCAGCTTCACCAGCTTCTCGATCACCGGACCGGCGGCGCCGTTGCCCGTATCCCATCCGACGCGATAGGCGCCGCCGGCATAGCCCGCCATCAGGCGGTCGACATAGAGGTCGAGCACCTCGGCGTCGGTGACGGTCTCGCTGCCGTCGCCATCCTCCCAGTCGCCCTCGGCGGCAAGCCGGCCGAGCTTCTGGATGTCCTCGCCAAAAAACGGCCGGTGCTCGAACACCATCTTGAAGCCGTTGTAATTGCCGGGATTATGGCTGCCAGTTATCTGGATGCCGCCATCCACTTCTAGCGTCGCCTCCGCATAATAGAGCATCGGCGTGGGGCCCATGCCGATGCGGACGACGTCGCAGCCCGACGCGGTGAGCCCCTCGACCAGCGCAGCCTCGAGCGTTGGCGAGGAGAGCCGGCCGTCGCGGCCGACCGCGACGCGCTTGCCGCCGGCGCGGCGGAGCAGGGTCGCGAAGCCGCGGCCGATCGCGCGCGCGTCGTCGGGGCCAAGGGCCTCTCCCACGATTCCGCGGATGTCGTACTCGCGCAGCGAAGTGGGGTCGAAACGGTGCGTCATGATTCCTCCCGGGGAGATGTTCGCCGCCTAATCTCTTAACGCACGGGAAAGTTCAATTGCGGGTGCGTAATAGTGCGTCGCGCGCCGCATTTATCCTTCGGGTCAGCTCGGCCGATCCGCCCTTGTCGGGATGGAGCGCGGTGACGAGCCGACGATGCGCCGCGCGGATCTCTTCAGCGCCGGCCTCGGGACCCACCCCCAGGATCGCCCGCGCCTCGTCTGCCGGCACCGGCGGCTGGACGGGTGCAGCGGGCTTCTTCCGCGGCTTGCCCCAGTGATACCACACTGCGCCGGTGATCAGCGCGGCGATCAGGAATTGGAACATCAGACGAGCAACGGCATCGCGGTCTCGGGCAGCGCCAGACCCGCCATCATCTCGCGCAGTTCCTGCCGCGCGGCGACATGACTGAGGCCCATCTCACCGAACTCGCGCGAATCGAGCATCGTCAGACCCTGGGGGAACAGCTCGCGATAGATGACACGCTCGGACAGGCCGGAGATCACGCGGAAGCCGACGCGCTTGGAAAGCTGGTCGATCGCCTCGGACACGCGGCGCATATTGCGCGCCTCGATGTGCTGCATGCGGTTGCGCAGCACCACCCAGTCAATCGTCTCGCCATCCGCCTTGGCGCGGCGCTTACGCGATTCCCAGATCAGCTCGGAATAGAAGCTGGGGCGCGATACCTTGAAGGTCTCGGGATCGACCTGGCCGATCAGGTCGAAATCGACGAAGCTGTCGTTCATCGGTGTGACGAGGGTATCGGCGTTGGTGACGGCGATGCGCGCGAACTTGTCGTCGCGGCCCGGCGTGTCGATCACCAGGAAATCCGCATTCTCGCTCAGTCGCTCCAGGGTCTCGGAGAAGAAGCCCATCGTCTCGCCGTCATGGGTCTCGTAGACCGGCATCGGCAGCGGGCGGCCGACCCGCTTCATCGTCGCGGCGCGATTGTCGAGATAGCGCCCCATCGTCCGCTGGCGATGATCGAGATCGAAGCAGGCCACCCGCGCACCCTTGAAGGCCAGCGCGATCGCGGCGTGGACGGCTGTGGTCGACTTTCCGGTGCCACCCTTCTCGTTGGCGAAGACCAGAACGTGCAACCGCTTCGCACCATCACTCAACGCACAACTTCCTTTATTGATCGAGCGGTCCGCCCCCCATAGAAGGCCGCCCTTTCCGTCTTATCGAAAGTGACCAAGCGTGCAAACCGTCCGTCAGTTAGCCGAACTCCGCGAGGCGATCACCGCCTTCCGCGAAGCGGGCGAGCGCATCGCCCTCGTGCCGACGATGGGCGCGCTGCATGACGGGCATATGGCACTGGTCGAGGCCGCAAAGCGCGCCGGCAGCCGCGTCGTCGTCTCGATCTTCGTCAACCCGATGCAGTTCGGCCCCAACGAGGACCTCGCCAAATATCCGCGGCGCGAGCAGGCCGATTCGCGGATGCTGTCGGGGGCGGGTGTCGACCTGCTGTGGATGCCGCCGGTCGAGGTGATGTACCCCGACGGCTTCGCCAGCACCGTATCGGTATCGGGAATCAGCGAGGTGCTGGACGGCGCGCATCGGCCGGGGCATTTCGACGGCGTTGCGACGGTCGTCACGAAGCTATTCAATCAGGTCCAGCCCCAGGTCGCGCTGTTCGGCGAAAAGGATTGGCAGCAGCTGGCGGTGATCCGCCGCATGGTCGCGGACCTCGACATGCCGATCGAGATCGTCGGCGTGCCCACCCAGCGCGAGGATGACGGCCTCGCCCTCTCGTCGCGCAACGCCTATCTCATGCCCGAGGATCGCGCGCGCGCGGTCGCGCTGCCCCGCGCGCTGGGCGCCGCCGAGCGCTCGATATCCGAGGGCGGCGATCCGGCGGCCGCCCTGGCCCAGGCACATGAGACCCTGGAGGCTGCGGGCTTCGAGATCGACTATGTCGCGCTGGTCGATGCCGAGACTTTGGCAGCTTCGGCACCCGGGCGGCCGCTGCGCCTGCTCGCCGCGGCGCGGATCGGCGGGACCCGGCTGATCGACAATATACCGGTGACCTGAAAATGCTCTGCGCGTGAAATACGGTTAAGCGCGTTAACCATTTCTTTGCCACTCGCCCCCAAAACCCCAAGCAAGAGGGAGACTATCTAGGGGTTAGCGGCATGGGCAACAGCCTGAAGAGTGCGCGTTTCCTTATCGAAAGCCGGCTTCGCGACGCTGCACGCGGCGATGCGGATGCCTGTTACGATCTAGGCATGGTTTATTCCAGCGGCGCCGACGGCGTCGGCATCGATCTGGTCGAAGCTCACAAGTGGTTCAACATTGCGGCCGTCACCGGCAGCACCGCCGCACAGACGTGCCGTGCGGAAATCGCCGAGGACATGACTGCCCGCGAGATCAACGACGCCCAGAAGGCGGCGCGCG
>JBEVLV010000154.1:0-15201 GCA_040508955.1 Sphingomonas sp.
GGTGTGGAGAGGGCAGATGCCAGGTCCTGCAGATCTCGATCCGTCCTCAGAGGGCGAATCGTTCGGGTTAGATCTGCACGCGCGCCGTGACGCGGATATCGCGCCCCGCGAGCGGCGCGTAATCCTTGAGCACGCTGGCGGCGCGGCGCGCATCGACGTCGAAGATATTGTTCGCCGACAGGGTCAGGCTAGTGCCATTGGCGCCCCAGGGCTTCCACGCCAGCGATGCGTTGACCAGCGTGTTGGCCGGCGTCGTCGTCTCGAATTCGGCGATGCGATCCTGGGCGAAGCTGTGCTCCACCTCGACGCGGGCGTCGATCATGTCCGACTGCGCCTCGAGTCCGCCCATCAGGCGCAGCGGCGGGATCCGCGGCACCGGGCCGCTGTCGACCACCTCGGCATGGACATAGTCGGCCAGCGCATCGGCGTTGAGCGCGAACTTGCCGAGCTGGGCGATCCGCGCCGAGCCTTCGGCCTCGAAGCCGTAATAGCGCGCATCGGCCTGGTAGGTCTGGAACACCGGCAGGTCGTCCCGCACCGCGCCGGTCGGTGTGTCGTAGATATAGCCCTTGAACCAGCTGTAATAAGCCGCGGTCGAGAAGTTGAAACCGTCACCCGAGCCCTTCAGCGTCGCCTCGACGCCCCAGGCCTTCTCCGCGCCGAAATCGGGGTTGCCGATCTCGAACGCCTGGGTGCCGGCATGCGGTCCGCGGGCGAACAGTTCCTCCGGCGTCGGGGCACGCTCGCTGCGCGACACGTTCACGCCGAAGCGGATTCGGTCGGCCACCGCATAGCTTGCGCCGATCGAGCCCGACACCGTGTCGAAGGTGCGCTGATAGGCCGGGTTGCCGATATCGCTGTCGGCAAGCGCGCTGATCTCGTTATGCTCGTAGCGCAGCGCAGCCTCGGCCTTGATCTTGCCGATATCGAGCGACTGGAGCGTGAACAGGCCGAACTGGGTGCTCGAATTCTGGGGCAGAAACTTCTCGTCGCCGATGATGTGCATGTCGCGCACCGAGAACTGGCCGCCGAACATGCCGTCCCAGCCGCCCTCGGCCTTCTGGACGAACTCGAGCCGCGACTCATAACCCTGGCTGAAGAAGGTCGTGCCGATCGCACCGGTATCCTCGATCTCGCTGTGGCGATAATCGGCCGCGGCGGCGCGCAAGCGGATCTGCTTGAGGAAGCCATCGCCCGTGTTCACCTCGCCGCGCAGGTCCAGCCGATCCTGCTGGGCATGGAGGCGCACCTTCTCGGCATCGATCGATGGATCGAGCGAATAGCGGATCGGCACACCGTAGAAGGTGTCGAAATGCGCGACCGAAAAGCCGAGATTGCCATTGTCGTCGATGACCGCCGCCCCGCCTGCGACGTTCCAGGTCTTGGCGGCGGTGTTGGGCAAGGTACCCTTGAGATCGGCCAGCGCCTGCACGCCGGGATCGGCGCTCGCCAGCGCCTGGGCGCGCAGCGCCGGGCTCAGCACATAGCCGCCGATCTTCTCGTCACCGGTCTGCGAGAAGCTGCCGTCTGCGTGCGCAACCAGCTTTCCGGCGATCGGCACGTCGACGGCGCCGGAGAAGGAGCGCTCGTCGGCGGCACTGCCATAGCTCGCGATGCCATCGGCATGGATCGGCTCGTCGGGCACGTGGCGCGGGATGCGGGTGTCGATGACGTTGACGACGCCGCCGATCGCCGAGGGGCCGAAGATCAGCGCCGTCGGCCCGCGCAGCACCTCGATGCGCTCGGCGGTGAGCGGATTGATGATCGGCGCGTGATCGGCCGAGGTGTTCGACACGTCGATGCTGCCGATGCCGTCGGTGAGCAGAGGCGCGCGCGCGCCGATGAAGCCGCGCAGCACGGGACGCGACGCATTGGGGCCGAACGAGGTGGCGGAAACGCCCGGCTGCTGCGCCAGCGTCTCGCCGATCGTCGGACGCATCTGGCGGGTCAGTTCCTCGGTCGCGAGTACGCTGGTGCCGCCCAGCACGTCGGCGGTGTTGCGGGCGCGGGTGCCGGTGACGACGATCTCCTGTCCCGGCTGGACATGGTCCTGCCCGTCATCCGCAGCGGTCGTGGCATCGCTCACACTCGGGGTCTCGCTGTCTGCGGGCGTCGGCTTGTCCTCCGCATGGGCGGGAAGGACGAACAATGCGGCCGAGGCAAGCAACAGGAAACGCAGCATCAAGGGGGAACTCCGAAAGAGAACGTGCCGCACTGCGGTAACTGCGATGATATAAAGTATCAATACGGAATCGTCGCAGCAGGAAAAGCCGTGCTGCGCGCGGCTAGGCTGCCCAGTATGAACGGCGTTTGAATGTCTGCGGCGTGTCAGCGCGCAAGCAGGTCTGTGCTCCAGCCTCCGCCCAGCGCTTGATAGAGCGAGATCGATGCCGCCAGTCGATCCGCACGCGCCTGGACGAGCGCGAGTTCGGCGGAAAGCAGTGCCCGCTGCGCATCGAGCTGCTCGAGATAAGGCGAGTAGCCGGCACGATAGCGATTGGTCGCGAGGCGCAGCACCTCGGCCAACGACACGCGCTGCGTCTCGATCACCCGCGTCTGCTCGGCGGTACGGTCGACAGCGCTCAGCGAATCCTCGACCTCGCGGAACGCGGTCAGCGCAGCCTTGCGATAGGCGAAGGCCGCCTGGTCGCGCCGCGCGGCCGCGGCATCCTGCTGCGCATTCAGCCGCCCACCCTCGAAGATCGGCGCGAGGATGCTGCCGCCCACCGAGAAGATGCTGACCGGATCCGGTATCAGGTTCGACGCGACGAAGCCGCCCGCCGCGCTCAACCGGATGCTCGGCATGAACGCCGCGCGTGCCGAATCGAGCGAGCGGTCAGCAGCGACAACGATCTGCTCGGCCTGGACGATGTCGGGACGGCGGCGCAGCAGCTCGGACGGCAGCCCGGCTGGCGTCGCCGGGGTCTGCAGCGCGTCGAGCGCCAGCCCGCGCAGGATCGCGCGCGGATTGTCGCCGAGCAGCAGGCTCAGCGCATTCTCCTGCCGCCGGATCGCCAGCTCGGTGGGCGGCACCAGCGCCTCGGCGGCGGCGAGCTCGGCTTCGGCCTGGCGCTGGTCGAGCATCGAGGCATAGCCCGTCTCGGCGCGGCGCTGCGCGAGGCGAAGCGTCGCCCGTCGCGCCGCCAGCGTATCCTGGAGCACCTCCAGCCGCGCATCGAGCGCACGCAGGCCGATATAGCCGCTGGCGGCGGAGGCGGCGACGGCGAGGCGGACACCATCATGTCCCGCCTCGGTCGCGAGTAGCGACGCGCGGGCCGCCGCGCTCGCGTTGGCGAGGCGGCCGAACAGGTCGGCGTCGTACGCGACGGCAAGCTGGGCCTGACCGGCGGTCTGATCGGTGCCGATGCCAAACGCGTTCAGCGCCCGTTGAGGCCCGCCGCCGGCGCTGGCATCGACCTGCGGAAGCCGCGCGGCCCGGGCGAGGCGGAACTGCGCACGCGCCTCCTCCACGCGTGCCGCGGCGATCGCGATATCGCTATTGTTGGCGAGCGCCGTCTCGACGAGCGCCGTCAGGGCCGGATCGCCGAACCCCTGCCACCACGTCGCGGAGACCTCCGCGCCGGGCTGGCCGTCGCTCCCACGCCAATCGGCCGGTGGCGTGACGGCCGCCGCCGAAGGCGCCTCGGGCCGGGGTCCGGCACAGCCGGCGAGCGCCAGTGCGGCACCGATCAGGAAAGGCCGTGCCGCGCGCATCACGACTTCTTTCGCGTATCGATGCGAAGCTCGACCGACATGCCCGGCCGCAGCCGCCCCGCCTCGGCCTGGCCGGGATCCACCCCGACGCGCACGCCGATCCGCTGCGGTACCTTGACGAAATTGCCGGTGGCATTGTCGGGCTTGAGCACCGCGAACTCGGAGCCCGCGGCCGGCGCGAGCCGCTCGACATGGCCGTGGAGCTTCACCCCGCCCAGCGCCTCGACCGTGAAGGTCGCCGGCTGGCCGGGCACGATCCGCGCGGTCTGCGCCTCCTTGTAGTTGGCGATGATCCAGCGATCCGCCGGAACCAGCGCGAGCAGCTGGTTGCCGTTGGTGACATATTGGCCGAGCCGCACGCCGACCTCGCCGATCTGCCCGTCCTCGGGCGCGCGGATGATCGTGTTGCCGAGGTCGATCTCGGCCAGGCGGAGCTGCGCGCGCGCAACCTCGACCTGCGCCTCGAGCCCGCCGCGCCCGACATCGACGGTACGGATGTCCTGCCGCGCGATCTCGCCCGAGGCGCTCGACTGGCGCACCGCCGCCTCGGCCTGGGCGAGCACCGCCACCGCTTGGTCCCGCTCGCGGCGCGAGACCGATCCGTCGCGGACGAGGTCGTCGATCCGGGCGAGATCGGTGCGCGCGCGCAGCAGCTGCGCCCGCGCGCCGGCCAGGCCTGCGGTCTGCGACTGCAGCCCGGCGGTGCGCGACGCGTGCGCCTGGCGGCTGTTGGCGAGCTGGGCGAGCTGCGCGTCGAGATTGGCGCGCGCCTGCTCGACGCGGGCGCGGTAGATGCGGTCGTCGATCCGGACGAGCACCTGCCCCCGCGTCACCTGCTGATAGTCGCGCGCCAGCACCTCGACGACATAGCCGCTGACCTGCGGCGCGATGCTGGTGGTGCGACCACGGACATAGGCGTTCTCGGTCGCCTCCGCCCCACCCCCGAACGGCGGCAGCTGCCACGCGCGCAGCAGCAGCAGGATCGCCGCGAGCGCGATCAGCGCGATCAGCACGAGCGAGATCGGATGCTTCGCGCGCGGCCGCCAATGCGTCGCGGCGGGCGGATCAGCGGGCGCCGGCGTTTCCGCGACCTCGGCCGGATCCGGAGTTCGTGTGTCGCTCATTGGGTGCCCTCCCGGCGCTGGCGCACGATCGCCAGCAGTCTGATGCAAAGGATGTAGAAAGCGGTAGCGAACGCGAGCGCCGCGACGACGCTGAATACGTCGTTGAACGCCAGCACGTTCGCCTCGCGCTGGAGCGCCGCGTAGAGCCCGGCGGCACCTTGCTGCGAGAGCCGGGCGACCACCTGCGGATCGGATGCCAGCAGATGTTCGGACAGCGCGCCGGCGTGCGCACGCGCCCGCACGACCTGGAAGGTGCCCAGCAGCGAGGAGCCGAGAAGGCCGCCGATATTCTGGCTCGCGCTGAACAGCACCAGGAAGCTGACTAGATAGTTCGGCCCGAGCTGGATCACCCGGACGAAGCCATAGAGAAGAGCCGGCCCGATGAAGAGGCAGGTGCCGAAGCCGAGCAGCGCCTGGCTGAGATAGAGCTGTTCCGGCCGGGTGAGGTTGGTCGCATCGGCATCCAGCAATGCGCCGATGCCGATGATCGCCGCAGCGCTCATCACCTGCCATGGGATCCGCTCGGGGCTGAGCGTGACCACCGCAGTCACCGTGCCCAGCACCATCGCCAGCATCACGATCCCGAACAGCAGATGGAGCTGGTCGTTGTTGAGCCCCCCCGCGGTGAGCAGGCCGATCGTGCCATAGGTCTGCTCCGCCAGCGCGAAGCGGACGAGCAGCGCGATTCCGGCGAAGCGCAATATCTCGTGGCTGCCGATCCAGCCGATCTGGAGCAGCGGCCGCGCGCGATTATGCTCGATCGCGATCGCCGCCGCGATCAGCGCGGTCGCCACCGCCAGCGCGACGCCCACCCAGGCGGTGTCGGTCCACCACACATAGCGCCCCGCGCCCAGCGCGCCGCACAACAGGATCATGCCGGGCAGCACCAGCGCGACGGTCAGGAAATCGAGGGGCTCGAACGCGCCGCTGCACACGCTCGGCGGCAGCGGCACCGCCCAGAGCGCGGCGACGATGGCGAGCGTCAGGCCCAGCTCGAACAGATGCAGCCCCTGCCATTCACCGACGACGAGCAGGGTAACGGGGAACAGGCGCGCGACCGGCACGGCGAACTGGGTGATCGAGATGCCGATCAGCAGCGCCAGGGGCCGCGACTTGGGCGCCATCACCTGGAGCAGGTTGTAGATCGTCATCGTCGTCAGACCCGTGGCGGCGGTGCCCGAGGCGGCGCGGACCAGCAGCGCGGTTTCGAAGTTCGGCATCGCCAGCTGGAGCAGGGTCGTCGCGGCATAGGCGATCAGCAGCGCATGGGTGACGCGTGGGATGCCGAACTGGATGCGTGCGCGGACCAGCAACAGGTTCGCGCTCGCGTTGAACGCGACATACATCGACGACAGCCAGGTCGCATCGGAGACGGTGATCCCCAAGCTGCCGGCGATGTTCTGCAGGTTCACCGTGACCAGCGCGTTGCCGAGCGATGCGGAGATGCCTACCAGCAGCGCCACACCGACATAAGCGAGCTTTCGCCACGGATGATGCGCCGGCGAATAGGGCGAGCCGGGGAACAGCGGCTGCTCGGTGGGGCCGAAATGATATTCGGGAACGGGCGCGGCGGCGCTCATGCGATACACCGCAAGCGCGGAGTTTCGATATCCGGTCCGTTCCCGAGAGCCATCGTCATTACCCCGGCGGAGTCCGAAAATCGGTGAGAAGCGCCCCGCACCGCCATTTTGCGTCAAACCCCAGGCGCTCGCCACTACCTTCTGAGTGGCAGGCACGATTATGCTGAACAGCGGGCCGGCAGAAACGTGCGCCGGGCATCGGACATTCGTACCGTGATGTCGCTCGCCCATCCGGATGCAGATTGCCTGCGCCACTCCGGTCCGCATCCCTGTCCTCGCCACCCTGTCTGGCTCGCCGTGCAAGCGGGCTCCGACGCAGGCGGTCGTGACGAACCACTTGGATTGGCCGCTGTGCTTCGATAGCAATCCGCCAGACAGCAATGGAGGCCGTATGCGTATCTCGATCCTGCTCCTGCCCGCGCTGTTCGCCACCAGCGCCGCGGCTGGGCCTGAAACCGCCGATACGGTGCGCATCGCACCACCCTATGCGGACGCGCCCGAGATGGCGGCGCGGGTGGGCCCGCCCAAGGGAACGCTGCGCAGCTTCATCATGCGTTCGGAAGAGAGCCGGATCTATCCCGGCATCCGGCAGCTCGACAACGAGGTCACGCGTCGCCGAGACGCCTATGGCAATCGCCTGGCGGCACCGGCCGAGCAGGAGTCGGAGGCCGCGTCCTATCGACGCGAGGTCTTCGTCTACATCCCCGCCGGCTACAAGCCGGGCACCAAGGCACCGCTACTCGTGGTCCAGGACGGGCGCGACTATGCGGCGCGAGTCGCCGCGGCACTCGACGGCCTGATCGCGGCGCACCGCGTTCCCGCCATGATCGCGGTGATGATCCAGTCCGGCGGCGGCGACGCGCAGGGCTCCGAGCGCGGCCTCGAATACGATACCCTGTCGGGGCGCTATGCGGAGTTCGTCGAAAGCGAAGTGCTTCCCCGCGTCGCCAGCCTCTACGACGTGCAGTTCACCCGCGATCCCGAGGGACGCGCGACGATGGGTGGCAGCTCGGGCGCGGCGGCGGCCTTCTCGATGGCCTGGTTCCATCCCGAATGGTATCGCAAGGTGCTGTCCTATTCGGGCACCTTCGTGAACCAGGCCTCGCCCGTAGATCCGGCCACGCCGCACGGCGCGTGGGACTATCACGATCGTCTCGTCGGCGGGAACGCGCGCAAGCCGATCCGCATCTGGATGGAGGTCGGCGAGAAGGACCTGCACTGGCAGGATCCGGAATCGACCTATCACAACTGGCCGCTGGCCAATGACCGGATGGCGGCGGCGCTCCGGGCCAAGGGCTATGACTATCGCTATGTGGTCGCGGCGGACGCCGTCCATGTCGACGGAAACGTCATTGCGCAGACCTTGCCCGGAGCGCTCGAATGGCTGTGGCGCGGCTATCCGCGCTAGGTCGTTACCGCCGGCGAGGTTTCACCCCGCCGTCCAGCCGCCGTCCACGACCAGCGCGCTCCCGGTCATCAGAGTCGACGCGTCCGACGCGAGCAGCAGGAGCGCGCCGGAAAGCTCGTCCAGGCGGCCGAGCCGACCGAGCTTGATCCTGCTGAGCACATAGTCGCGCGTGCCGGGCGTCTCCAGGATCGGGCGCGTGAGCGCGGTCTCGATGAAGGTCGGGCAGAGCGTGTTCACCCGGATGTTGTGCGGGGCGAGGTCGATCGCCATGCATTTGGTCAGACCCTCGAGGCCGAACTTCGAGGCGCTGTAGAGCGAACGCCCGCCGCCGCCCACCAGCCCCATCTGCGACGAGATGTTGATGATCGAACCGGGCTTGTTCGCCTCGAGCAGCCCCTTCGCCACCGCCTGGGCGACGAACAGTGCAGCCTTGAGATTGAGGTTCAGGACCGCGTCGTAATCCTCTTCGGTCACGTCGGTGATGAAGCGGATGCAGTTTGCCCCGGCGTTGTTGAGCAGGATGTCGAACGGCCCGCGCGTGGCGACTTCGCGGCGCATCGTCGCGATGTCGTTGACGTCGAGCGTGAAGGCGTCCGCCTCGAACCCCGCTTCGCGGATCGCGCTGGCGTTGGCCTCCACCTCGCTCGCGGTTCGCGCGCACAAGGTGACCGACGCGCCCGCCTGGGCGAAGACGGTGGCGGCTGCGGCACCGATGCCGCGTCCGGCGCCGGTGATAAGGGCTTTCTTGCCGTCGAGCCGGAAGGAGGGAAGCGGGGGCATGAGCGTCATGGCAGGTCTCCGGTCTCGGGGTCTTCAGGCTCCCCCGTCAGCCATGGGCCACGGTGACGGGTTCCGCATATCCTGCACTGGCGAGCTCGCGTTCGGCCTGCGTGAAGCCATAGGCAGGAACCAGTTCCCCATCGCGGTCCGAAACTGCGTTCCAGCCGGCGGCGACCTGCTGGCCGGCGTCCGCGCCGCCACCGACATAGAACCCCTCGGTCAGCGTGACGTTGGCCGTGGCGAAATGGCCGGCGCCTGCGCAAAGGATCGCACGAGTCGGCGCCGCATCACCGACCAGCGCGAGCAATCCCGGGCTCACCAGGGCAGGATCGAGCAGGCGCAGGCTCTCGTCGGAGAGGACGCCATGCGTCATCTGCGTGGCCGCGGTGGGCGCGAGGCAATTGACGCGAATGCCGTATTTCTCGCCCTCGATCGCCAGCGTCTGCATCAGGCCGACCAGCGCCATCTTGGCTGCGCCGTAATTCGCCTGGCCGAAATTGCCATAGAGACCCGACGAGGAGGTGGTCATGACGATGCGGCCATAGTTCTGCGCACGCATCGCTTCCCACACCGCCTTGCTGCAGATCGCCGCGCCCATCAGATGGACGTCGACTACAAGGCGGAAGTCCTCGATCGTCATCTTGGCGAAGCTCTTGTCGCGCAGGATCCCGGCATTGTTCACCAGCACGTCGATCCGCCCCCATCGATGGAGGATCTCCGCCACCATCGCGGCGATCGAAGTCTCGTCGGTGACCGAAGCGGCGATCGCCATCGCCTCTCCGCCGGCCGCGACGATCTCCGCAGCGACCCGCTCGGCCCCGTCCAGCCCAAGATCGTTGACGACGACCCGCGCGCCCTGGCGCGCCAGATACAGTGCATGCGTGCGTCCCAGGCCCCCACCGGCTCCGGTAACAATTGCGACGCGACCCTCAAGCGACATCAGCCTCTCCCCTTATGGTTCGAGGTCAATCCCTAGCCGCAAGGATATTCACTAGCAAGATAGCGAAATTGGACGGCGGCAAGCCGTACCGGCGCGGGACGCCGCGCTCAACGGCAGATGGCGAGAAAGCCGGCGGCCATGAAGGCGGTCATGCGCTGCTTGACCGCCACGAAATCGTTGGAATGCGCCAGACCGCCCGAAAGCTTGTCGATGCGGCCGGTGCGCGCCAGCGTCAGCATCAGCGCGCCCGTCACGAAATGATAGCCCCAGAAGATGTCCTCGCGCGCACAATCGGGCAGCGCCTTCTGCAGCAGGTCGATCAGCCGCAGCACCACCGGATCGAAATGCTCGTCCATCAGGTCTGCGCCCCATTCGGGGGTGTTGGCGACCTGCGCGGTGAGCTGCGCATAATTCTTCCACCCTTCGCCGCCCTGGATATAGAGATCGAGGTCGGTATCGAGAAAGGCGTGCAACGCGCCCTCGACGCTGGGCTTGCCGCCGCAGGCCTTCTCATATTCGTCGAGCGCCTGCATCCGGCGCTCGCTGGACACCATCGCGCGGCGCGAGAACACCGCATCGAACAGCGTCTTCTTGTCGGCGAAATAATAGTTGAGCAGCGTGTGATGCACGCCCACGCGCTTGGCGACGTCCTTCAGCGTCACGCCGTAAAGGCCATGCTTGGAGAACAGGTCCTCGGCCGCGTCGAGGATCTGCTCCATCGTTTCGGCACGTTGCTCAGCCTTGGGGCGGGAGACGCGCTTGGGTTTCGCACTCTGTGTCACACCCTGTCCTTCAGGCTTGATTCATCAAGCGTCAAGCCGTTCGACCCATCGGAAAAGATGTTCACACGCACGATAGTGTTCGTTGACACCGCCCGCGGCTTGGCCCCATGATGCGGCCAACGATACGATAAAAGTCGAAAAGAGAGAGAGGAACTGTGGGTATTGAGGCCGCCGGCCGCGCCCCCGTCCGTGGCGCAATGCGGGGAAGCCGTCATGGGCGATCCGCCACTCCTTCCCATATCCGGGCGCACTAGCCGATGGCCGCAACCGCCGCCGCCGCGCCCGAGGCGCCGCCCGCCGCCACGAGTGCCCGTTCCTGGGTCATGCTCGCCGTCCTCACCTTCGTCTATGTGCTCAATTTCCTCGACCGCCAGCTGCTGGGGATCCTCGCCAAGCCGATCCAGGATTCGCTCCACATCACTGACGGCCAGGTCGGGCTGATCGGCGGGCTCTATTTCGCGTTCTTCTATTGCTTCATCGCGATCCCGGTCGGCTGGTTCGCGGATCGCACCAACCGCGTGACCGTGCTGTCGCTCGCCTGCGCGATCTGGAGTGCGGCGACCACCTGTTGCGGCCTCGCGGCCAATTACCCGCAGCTCGTGGTGGCGCGCATGGCGGTCGGCTTCGGCGAGGCCGGCGGGGTGCCGCCGTCCTATGCGCTGATCACCGATACCTTCCCCCCGGGCCGCCGCGGCGTCGCCTTCGGAATCTACAATCTCGGGCCACCGATCGGCGCGGCGCTGGGCATCGCCTTCGGCGCCTCGATCGCCGCGATGTTCGACTGGCGCCACGCCTTCATAGCGATCGGGATCATCGGCGTGTTCACCGCGATCCTGCTCCGGCTGTTCATGCGCGAGCCGGTGCGCGGCGCGCTCGACGGCACGGGCGCCAAGACCCAGGGCCCCAAGGCCGGGTTCGGCGAGACGCTCGGCATGTTCTTCACCCATCCCGTGCTGATGCTCGCCGCGCTGGGGAGCGGCGCCACGCAGTTCGTGACCTATGGCCTCGGCAATTTCGCCGTGCTGTTCCTGATCCGCGAAAAGGGCATGACGCTGCCCGAGATCGCGATCTGGTACGCGCTTGCCGTGCTGATCGGCATGGGCGGGGGGATGATCGTCTCGGGTCGCATCATCGATCGGTTCACGCGCCGCACGCGCACGGCCTATGCGATGGCACCGGCCGTTTCGCTGGCGGTCTCCCTGCCCTTCTACGTCGCCTTCGTCTGGGCGCCGGGCTGGCCGCTCGCCCTCGCGCTGCTCACCGTCGTGATGTTCTTCAACTATTTCTATCTCTCCTCCTCGGTCGCCCTGGTGCAGGAGGAGGTGCGGCCCGATCAGCGTGTGCTGTGCGGCGCGCTGCTGCTGCTGGTGATGAACTTCATCGGGCTCGGCCTTGGGCCCACCTATGTCGGCGCGGCGAGCGACTGGTTCAAAGCGCATGGCTCCGCGCATTCGCTGCAGATGGCGCTCTACACGCTCACGCCATCCTATTTCGTCGCGATCTTCTTGTTCCTCTGGCTGGCCCGCATGCTGCGGGTCGAAGGAAAGGCTGCCGCATGACCCGCCTCCATCATTTCCTCGCGCTCGGCACGCTCGCGCTGGCGAGCCCCGCCGCCGCGCAGACGAGCCCCGTGGTCGACGCCCCTTCGGGCACCGTCCAGGGCAATGCCGAAGGCGACCTGCGCGTCTTCAAGGGCATCCCCTATGCGCAGCCGCCGGTGCAGGGGATGCGCTGGCGCCCGCCCGCGCCGCTGCCGCGGTGGAAGGGCGTCCGCGCCGCCACCGCCTTCGGCCCGGCCTGCGTCCAGCCCCAGGGGAAGAGCCCCAGCGTCTATTCGCCCGCCGAGCCGCTGCCGGTGAGCGAGGATTGCCTGACGCTCAACATCTGGGCGCCGAAGGATGCGAAGAATGCGCCCGTCTTCTTCTGGATCCATGGCGGTGCGCTGGTCAGCGGATCGAGCCGCGAGGCGATGTACGACGGCAAGCGCCTCGCCGAGCAGGGCGTGATCGTCGTCTCGATCAATTATCGCCTCGGCGTGCTCGGCTGGCTCGCGCATCCGCAGCTCAGCGCGGAGACGCAGCAGCGCGTCTCCGGCAATTACGGCCTGCTCGACCAGGTCGCGGCACTGAGCTGGGTCCGCCACAACATCGCGGCCTTTGGCGGCAATCCCGGGAACGTCACCATCGCCGGTGAATCCGCGGGCGGGCTCAGCACGATGTACCTGATGGTTTCGCCGCTTGCGCGCGGCCTGTTCCACAAGGCGATCGCCGAGAGCGCCTATATGATCTCGATGCCCGAGCTGAAGAAGAGCGTCCATGGCGCACCTTCGGGCGAGGCCGCGGGCCAGATGCTCGCCGCCGGATTGCAGGCGCCGGACCTCGCCGCGCTGCGCGGGATGGACGCGCAGGCGATCACCGATGCCGCCGCGAAGCTGGGCTATGGTCCCTGGGGCACGGTCGACGGGTTCGTGCTGCCGCAACAGATGGTCACGGCCTTCGACGAGGGGAAGCAGGCACCCGTGCCGCTGCTCGCCGGGTTCAACCAGGGCGAGATCCGCTCGCTCACCGTCCTGGCGCCCAAGGCGCCCGCGACCGCCGCCGAATATGAAGCGACGATCCGCGATCGCTATGGCGAGCTCGCCGACGCGTTCCTGCGCCTCTATCCCGCCGCCGACTATAAGGAGAGCATCCTCGCCACCACGCGCGACGGGCTCTATGGCTGGACGGCCGAGCGGCTGGCGCGCAGGCAGACCGCGCTCGGCCAGCCGGCCTATCTCTATCTCTTCGATCACGGCTATCCGGCGATGGAAGAGGCCGGGCTCCACGCCTTCCACGCGAGCGAACTGCCCTTCGTGTTCGGCACGCTCGACATTCTTCCGCCGCGCTGGCCCAAGATCCCCGACACCGCCGGCGAGCGCGCGCTTTCGGATGCGATGATCGGCTATTGGACCAGCTTCGCCCGCGACGCCAAGCCGGTAGCCGGGAACGCGCCCGCCTGGCCGGCCTATGGCGCCTCGGCGAGCTATATGCACTTCGTCGAAACGCCGCGGCCCGAAATCGGATTGATGCCCGGCATGTACGCGCTCAACGAAGCGGTGATGTGCCGGCGCAGGGCGACGGGCAAGATCGCCTGGAACTGGAATGTCGGCCTCGCCGCACCCAAGCTGCCGCCCAAGGCGGAGGGATGTGACTGAGACACCGTGAGCGCGGAAATTCGCTCTAGCGGGTGACCGCGCTCACGATGAGCCTGCCCTCGGCATAGTCCGCGCGCAGGCGGTTCTTGTCGATCTTGCCCGATGCGGCCAGCGGCATCGAGGCGACCGCCACCATCTGGTCCGGAATCCACCAGTCCGCGACCTTGCCGCGCAGCAGCCGGATCAGCGCCTCGGGATCTTGGTCGATCCCTTCGGTCTCGACGATCAGCACCGGCCGCTCGCCCCATTTGGCATCGGGGCGCCCGATCACCGCGACGTGGCGCACCGCCGGATGCGTGCCGACGATCGCCTCGATCTCGGTCGGGTTGATCCACTCGCCGCCCGACTTGATCAGGTCCTTGGCGCGCCCGCAGATGGTGAGGTTCCCGGCCGCGTCGATCATCGCGAGATCGCCGGTGTCGAAATAGCCCTCGCTGTCGAGCGCGTCGCTTTCCGCCCGGAAATAGCGATCGAGCACGCTATGGCCCTTGACCTTGAGATACCCCAGCACGCCGCGCTGCGGCGAGAGCGTGTTGCCCTCCGCATCGGTGAGCTTGAGGTCGAGCCCCATGGGCGGCCGGCCGGAGCCGCTGCCTTCGCCGCCGAAGCCCGGCGGCGCGATCGTACCGGTGGGCGAGAGCTCGGTCATCCCCCAGCTCGTCTGCACCTCCGCGCCGAGCCGGTCCTCGAGCCGCCGGATCAGCGCATCGGGGCAGCTCGATCCGCCGATCAGCACGCGCTTCAGCGCAGGCAGCTCGCCGCCGGATGCCTCGAGATGGTCGATCACCCCCAGCCAGACCGTCTGCACGCCCACCGCCACGGTCACGCCCTCGTCGCGCATCAGCTTGGCAAGGCTGGCACCGTCCGTCATGCGGCCGGGCAGGACCAATTTGGTCCCCACCGCCGGCGCCGCGAAGGGCACGCCCCAGCCATTGGCGTGGAACATCGGCACCGCGAGCAACAGCACGTCGCTCGCCGTCAGCGCCAGGGCGTCGGCCTGCAGCGACCGTAGCGTATGGAGATAGTTGGACCGGTGCGTGTAGACGACGCCCTTGGGGCTGCCCGTGGTGCCCGAGGTATAGCAGAGCCCGGCGGGTGCATTCTCGTCGAGCTGGCCCCAGGCGCGCTCGGCGCCGTGCGCCTCGAGCAGCGCCTCGTAGCTCCAGACGCGGGCCGGATGCGACCCGAGGGTGCCCGCGTCGGAAGGGAGCGCATCGAGCAGGACGACATGCTCGATCGACGGACAGAGCGGCGCGAGATCCCGCGCCAGCGGCAACAGGTCCGCCGCCACCGCCAGCACGCGGTTCTCGGCCTCGTTGATCATCGCCGCGAGATGGGCAGGCGTCAGCCGTGGATTGAGCGTGTGGCAGACGAGCCCGATCCCCATCGCCGCATAATAGAGTTCAAGATGGTGCTGCGTGTTCCACGCCAGCGTCCCCACGCGATCACCCTGTTCCATGCCCAGCGCGACCAATGCGCCCGACATGCGATTGCTGCGCGCACGAAGCGCAGCATAGTCGGTCCGCGCCACCACCTGCCCCGCCGCGCCTTCGATGATCTGGCGGTCCTGAAACCATTTGGCGGCATGATCCAGGAATTTGTCTACCGTCAGGGCGTAGGGTTGCATGACACCTTTTGGGGGTACGAGGAACAGAAAGGCCGGCCGCCGCCCGAACGATC
>JBEVLV010000155.1:0-25469 GCA_040508955.1 Sphingomonas sp.
GGACATCGTCGAGGCCAATGCGCTGCACGGCGGCCGGATACCCGCCGCCGACACGGCGAACGTCGTCGGCCTGACCATCGCCTCGAACGGCTTCGGCGCCTCGGTCGGACTCGAGGCCGCCTATGCCCAGGCCGGCGGCGGCCTCGCCTCGCTGATCGGCCAGCGCCTGAAGCTGCGCCGCAACGATCTGCGCACCCTGGTGGGTGCCGGCACCGGCGCCGCGATCAGCGCCGCCTTCGGCGCCCCGCTCACCGGCGCGTTCTACGCCTTCGAGATCGCGCTCGGCGCCTATACCCCGGCGACCATCGCCCCGGTCATGGCCGCGGCGCTCGTCGCAGCCGTCGCTGCCCGCGGACTCGGCGCCACGCCCTATGTCATCTCCGCGGGCGGGATGCACCCGATCGTCACCGCCGATTATCTGCTCTACGCGCTGCTCGGCCTGATCTGTGCGGGGGTCGGGATCGCGCTGATGCGTCTCGTCTCGCTGGTCGAGCAGCTGGTCCAGCGGCTGCGGGTGCCACGCTACCTCGCCCCCTTCCTGGGGGGACTGCTGCTGATCCCGCTCGCGCTGGTCTCGCCCCAGACGCTCTCCGCCGGTCACGGTGCGCTCAACCTGACGATGATGGCCGAGGTGACGATCGCCTCGCTCGCGCTCGCGATCCTGCTCAAGATCGCCGCCTCCGCCGTCTCGCTCGGCTTCGGGTTTCGCGGCGGCCTGTTCTTCGCCTCGCTGTTCATCGGCTCGCTGGTCGGCAGGCTCTACCAGGTGGTGCTCGCGCAGTTTCCCGATCTTCACGTCCTTGCGCCCGACGACGCGACCCTGGTCGGCATGGCCGCGCTCGCGGTCGCGGTCGTCGGCGGCCCGATGACGATCTCCTTGTTGGTCCTGGAGGTCACGCATGATTTCGCGATCACCGGCGTCGCCATCGCCGCTTCGCTGATCTCGACCACGGTGGTCCGCGCCACCTTCGGCTACAGCTTCTCCACCTGGCGGCTGCATCTGCGCGGCGAGATGATCCGCAGCGGCCGCGATATCGGCTGGATGCGCACGCTCACCGCCGGCAAGCTGATGCGGCGCGACCCCCGCGTCATCCGCGCGACGACCAGCCTTGCCGCCTTCCGCACGCTGTTTCCGCTCGGATCGACCAAGCGCGTGGTGCTGAGCCGCGCCGATGGCAGCTATGCCGGCATCGTCCGCACCGCCGATGCCTGGTCCTCGACCCAGGCCGAAGAGATGCCGATCGAAAGCCTGGCGCTGCTGCGCGACGACGCGCTCACCGTCGATATGGAGATCGGCACGATCATGGAGATGTTCGATCGCAGCGAGGCCGACGATCTCGCGGTCCTTTCGGTCGGCGGTGCCGTGGTCGGCATCCTGACCGAGACCCATGTCCGGCGGCGCTATGCCGAAGAGCTGGAGAAATCCCAGCGCGAGCTGTTCGGCGAAGGCTGATCCGGCACCGGCAATGCAAAGGGCGCCGGGATCACCCGACGCCCTTGCGAAAATCGATCGAAATCGATCAGCCCTGGTCGGCTCGGCTCGCGCCCTCGCCGTCCAGGTTCTGCGCGACGAATTCCCAGTTCACCAAGTTCGCCAGTACCGTGTCGACGAAGGTCGGACGGGCGTTGCGATAATCGATGTAATAGGCGTGCTCCCACACGTCGATCGTCAGCAGCGGCGTCACGCCGTGCGCGACGGGCGAGTCGCCGTCGTGGAACGAAGTCACCTTCAGCTTGCCGTCCTCGAGCACCAGCCAGCCCCAGCCGCTCGCGAAATGGCCGACCGACTCGGCCTTCAGCTTCTCGACCAGCGCCTCGTGGCTGCCGAAATCGGCGGCGATCATCTCGGCCAGCTTCCCGGTCGGCGCCTGCTTCTCGGGGCTCAGGCACTGCCAGAAGAAGCTGTGGTTCCAGATCTGCGAGCTGTTGTTGAACAGCCCCTTGGCGCCCTTTTCCTTGGCGTACTTGATCACGTCGGTCAGCTTGGCGCCGGCCAGCTCGGGAATGTCGGCAACCAGCTTGTTGCAATTGTCGACATAGGCCTTGTGATGCTTGCCATGGTGGAATTCCAGCGTCTCGGCCGACATGTGCGGCGCCAGCGCGTCCTTGGCGTAAGGCAGTTCGGGAAGTTCGAAAGCCATTTGGGTTGCTCCGTTCCGGGGTTTCGAGCGCCCAACGATCAGCCGGGCGTGCGGGTCCGCACTAGCCCCGAAAAGACCCGCCTGTCCTGCAAAAATCGTTGCAGGAGACAAACGAAATTTCCGAACACCGTCGGCGCGCGGAAGCGATCAATCGCCTCAGCCCCCCGCACCCAGCAGCTCGTGGCGCTTCAGCGCGTGGCGGAGCTGGTCGTAGGTCAGGCCCAGCGCTTCCGCGGTCGAGCGCTGGTTGAAGCGATGCTCGGCAAGCGCCCGCGACAGCAATTCGCGCTCGAACCGCGCCACCCGGGTCTTGAAGTCCGCCGCGCCATCCCAGACCGGAGCCGCCGGTATGGCCTCCGCCTCGACGGGCGCCGCGGCAGCCGGTGCCGGCGCCGCATTCTGCGCCACGCGCGGCCGATAGGGCGACTTGAACGGATCGATCTCGATCAGGTCGATCGGGCCGTCATGCTCCCAGCGATAGACCGCGCGCTCCACGACGTTGCGCAGTTCGCGGACATTGCCCGGCCAATCGTAATTCTGGAGCACGTCGAGCGCGTTCGGCCCCCAGCCCGGCCAGTCGTCGACCCGGCCGATCTCCGATGCCATGCGCCGCCCGTAGAAATCGGCGAGCACCTCGACGTCGCCGTCGCGGTGCCGGAGCGGCGGCAGCGTCACCACCTCGAAGCTCAGCCGGTCGAGCAGGTCGGCGCGGAACGTTCCCTTGTCGACGCGGTCGGGCAGATGCTCGTTGGTCGCCGCCACGATACGCACATCGACGTTGATCGGCCGCGACGAGCCGATCCGCGTCACCTCGCCATATTCCACCGCGCGCAGCAGCCGCTCCTGCGCACCCATCGACAGCGTGCCGAGCTCGTCGAGGAACAGGGTGCCGCCATGCGCCTCCTCGAAGCGCCCCGTCCGCGCCTTGGTCGCGCCGGTGAACGCCCCTGCCTCATGACCGAACAGTTCGGCCTCGATCAGCGTCTCGGGTAGCGCGGCGCAGTTCATCACCACCAGCGGCTGGTCCCAGCGCGGGCTCAGGCGGTGGAGGCGCTCCGCCACAAGCTCCTTGCCGGTACCGCGCTCGCCGATGACGAGCACCGGCCGATCGAGCGCAGCCGCCCGGCTCGCGCGTTCGAGGGCGTCGAGAAAGGCCGGCGACTGACCGATGACATGCGTTGCGCGTTCCACACCAAATCCTTGGCGAATTTTCCCAATTGTTGGCAAGGAAATTTTTCACCCACCATGCCGGAAAAGCCGAAAAATGGCGGAAAACCGGGACTTTCAGAAACTGGCACGGCTTCTGCAAAGATGTTGGCAAGCCCGACAACGGGCCATCGAGACAAGCCAAGGTTCAAGGAACAACGCCATGACTTACCAAGCCACCACGCTTCGCAACGCCTTCGTCGCAGTCGCCTTCACCTTCCTCGCCAGCGCCATCTTCATGGCCGGTGCGGTCGGTCCCGCGATCGCCTGAGGCGGAACATCGGGTCTTCCCGCTCGCCAGCCCCGGCGAGAAGGGTCCCGCCGGAAGGGGTACCCCCTAGCCCCTTCCGGCGGTAACAAAAATACGAAGGAGTTTTTCAGATGGGCATTTTCTCCCGTACCCGCGACATCATCGCCGCCAACGTCACCGACCTGCTCGACAAGGCGGAAGATCCCGCCAAGATGATCCGCATGATCATCCTCGAGATGGAGGAGACCCTGGTCGAAGTCCGCGCCAGCGCGGCACGCACCATCGCCGATCAGAAGGAGATGCGTCGCCACATCAGCAAGCTCGAGAAGCTCCAGGAGAGCTGGACCGAGAAGGCCGAGCTGGCGCTGTCGAAGGGCCGCGAGGATCTCGCCAAGGCCGCCCTGGTCGAGAAGCAGAAGGCCGGCGACATGTGCGACCAGCTGAACCAGGAGATCGCCCTGCTCGACGAGACGCTCCGCGCTTCGGAGGAGGACATCACCAAGCTGCAGAACAAGCTGCGTGAGGCCCGCACCCGCCAGAACTCGATCGTCGCCCGACTGGAAAGCGCCAACAACCGCGTCCGCCTGCGCGAGATGACCAACGGCTCGAAGATGCAGGACGCCTTCTCGCGCTTCGACGTCCTCGAACGCCGGGTCGATTTCGCCGAGGGTCGCGCCGAAGCGGCTGGCCTGGGCGGCGCGCCCAAGAGCCTCGAGGAGGAAATCGCCGAGCTCCGTTCCGCGGAGAAGGTCGATGCCGAACTCGAAGCGCTGAAGGCCCGCCTGAACAAGGGAGAGTAAGTCATGGACGAAGGCGTCATCATCGTCCCGATCGTCCTGGGCATCCTCTTCATCGGGTTGCCGTGGTTGATCTTCCACTACATCACCAAATGGAAGACCGCCGCCTCGCTCACCGGGGAAGACGAGAAGCTCCTCGACGAACTCCATTACACTGCGCGCCGGCTGGAAGAGCGCCTCATGACGATCGAGCGGATCATCGCCGCCGACAATCCTGACTTCCGCCCCAATCAGCCCGCGCAGTCTTCGCCCTACGACCTCAGCAGGAGGAACTAAGATGTCCGCCGTCCGCACCAAATTCTATCTCGACAAGCAGAATGCCAAATGGTCGGGTGTGTGTGCCGGTATCGCCGACTATACCGGGATCGATACCACCTGGGTCCGCGTGGGAGCCGTGCTCCTCACCCTGGTCGGTGGTTTCCCCTGGACGGTGATCGCCTACTTCCTGGTCGCCTGGATGGCTAATCCCAAGCCGATCGGCCTCTACGACACGCCGGAAGACGCCAAGTTCTGGCAGGGCGTGCGATCGAACCCGAAGCGCTCGGCCCATGCGGTCCGCTCGACCTTCCGCGACATCGATCGCCGGCTCGCCGACATCGAGATGTACTATACGAGCCGCAACACGCGCCTCGCCGACGAAATCGACAGCCTGCGCTGAGGCGCAGGCTGAGAGGGAGGAAGACAATGAACGATCAAGGCATGATTTTCGTGCTGCTGATCATCGGGATCTCGACCGTTGGCTGGATCGCCAACAACTGGATCCGCGCCAAGCACGGCTATCCGCTGGAGAATGAGGGCAAGGGCCTGACCGCCAAGGGCGACCCCGACGCCCAGCGCAAGATCGAGCTCCTCTCTTCGGAGAATGAGCGCCTGACCGGCCAGATCTCGCGGCTCGAGGAGCGGCTCTCGGTCCTCGAACGGATCGCCACCGATCCCGCCGAGCGCACCGCCCGCGAAATCGACGCCCTGCGCTGAACCGCTGAAACGAGGACAAAGACGATGGAACAGGCAGCCCTGCTCAACAACCTTCCCTGGCTCATCGGCGGCGCGCTGGCGCTCGGAGCCTTCGGCATCCTCGGGTGGATCTTCACCACCTGGCTCCGCATCAAGAACGGTTATCCGCTCGAGAACAGCTGGGGCAAGGCGATCTACCCACAGAAGAACGACGTCGCGATGGAGCGGATCAAGCTGCTCAGCCAGGAGAACGCCCAGCTCCTCGCCGAACTGGGCTCGATCAAGGACCGGCTGGTCGTCGTCGAACGCATCGTCACCGACAGCTCGCATGTGCTCGACCGCGAGATCGAGCAGCTCCGCGGCAAGAACAACTGAGGAGTGAAGCGATGAACCCCTTGTGGATCCCCATTCTCGGCATTTGCTGCGGCCTGGTTGCCATCGTCGCCGGAACCATCATCCGGCCGCTCATCAAGCTCCGCGAACGCCGCATGGAACTTGAAGCCCAGATGGTCGCCGAAAAGGCCGCCCAATATGCGGCCCATACCGAACGGCTCGAACAGCGGGTCCAGGTGCTCGAAAGAATTGTGACCGACGGCGGCGTAGGTGTCGCGGCCGAAATCGAAAAGCTGCGCGACGCGCCGCTCAACTAAAGGACCTTTAAAATGATCATCGTCGTGTTCGCAGTGCTGACGGCACTGTGCGGGGGAGCTATTGCTCTCGCAGAAAGCCGCGATCGCCCCGTCCGCCGCGCAGAGCGGGCCGCCCGGATCGCAGCACAGCAATCGAACTGAGCGCTCTGCGCTCGCCTAGAGGGAGTATGTTTGGATGAACCCGTTCGAAATGGTCGTCGCGATTATCGTGGTTGTGACCATCGGCAGCGTGCTGAAGGCCCGCTACGGCATCCATAAGGACAAGCATGGCAACGAATTCCGTGCCGCCAATCCGGAAGCCGGCGTCGAAAATGCCCGCCTCCGCGACGAGGTCCGTTCCCTCAAGGAGCGCGTCCAGGTGCTGGAGCGCGTGATTACCGACAACAACAGCAGCCTCCGGCTCGACGCCGAGATCGAGAAGCTGCGCGACAACAACCGCGCCTGAGCGGCGCGCTGGCAGGGAAACATGGCAATGACCTACGATCCCCATCTCTATCTCACTCTCGCGGTCTCGGGGCTTGCCGGCCTCAGCATGGTGACGGCAGCGGCCCTTTCGGGCTGGCGTGGCTGGCTGGCGCTGAAGCAGCAGGAACTGGTCGCCGGGCGCCAGTCCAATGATGAGCCGACGCACATCACCGCACCTTCGGCCGCTTCGCGTATCGAAGTCGCCGATCTCAAGGAGCGGATCCGCAAGCTCGAGGCGATCGCCGCCGGCGTGGACCTCTGAGTTGCCGGCGCCCTTCCCTTCGGGGAGGGGCTATGCTGGAGCGGAGGCGGCGCTATACGCCTCGGCCATGCCGAGCCTCGCCGAACTCCAGGACGAATATGAATTCCTCGAAGCGGACGACCGCTATCGCCTGCTGATCGACCTGGGCCGCGGCCTCGAGCCGATGCCCGAACCGCTCAAGACTGACGCAACTCTGGTGCGCGGATGCTCGGCGGCGGTGTGGGTCTATCCCACCCGCCGCGACGACGGACGGCTCCATTTCCTGGCAGATTCCAATGCTGCGATCACCAAGGGCATCATCGCCCTTGTCCTGCTCACCGTGCAGGACCGCAGCCCCGCCGAGATCCTCGCGACCGATATCGAGGCGTCGCTCGCCCCCTTCGATCTGCGCAACCAGCTCAGCTCGAACCGGACCCAGGGCATTCCCAACATGATCGCCCTCGTCCGCGAGACCGCGGCGCGCTATGCCTGACGAGCGGTTGACGTTTGATCCGGCCGATCGAGGCGGATGTTCCCGGGTAAAGGCCAGGGAGCAGATTCAGGTCAAACGTATCGAGCGCTAATTTCCCAGCCCCAGTTCGCGCGCCACGTCGGCCACGTCGGCGCCTTCCGGCACGATCAGCCATTCGCGCGATGCCGCGCCGTTCACTACCGTCACCGCACCACGCGGGCAGACGCCCAGGCATTTAACTTCGACGATTCCGGCGTCCGCCTTGCGGCTCTTCTTCAGACCGAGTTCCCTGCGCAGCGCCTTGGCCAGCGGCACCCTGCCCTTGGGCCCGAAGCCGCCGTGAAGCTTCTTCGAGCATTTCGAGCAGACCAGGATCGCGTTTGCCCAGTTGGAACGAACGTGCTGCTTCAATCGGGCTTCCAGGTGCGGCGCTCCTCGGCCGCCTTCAGCACCTCATAGGCCGCCTGGATCGCCTGGAAGCGCTTGGCCGCCTCGGCGTCACCGGGCTTCACGTCGGGATGATTGGACTTGGCCAGCCGCCGCCACGCCAGCCGAACCGCTTCGAAATCCGCGTCGACCTCAAGATCGAGCACTTCCAGTGCGCGCATCTCGTCGCGCGAGCGGCTGCCGTCGCCCGGCCCCGCCCAGCCATTATATTTGGCCTCGGTAAAGCCCGACGCGTCGCGCCGCTCCTCGGCCTCGCGCTTCGCGGCTTCTTCTGCGGTGAGGCCCTCGAAATAGTTCCAGTTCCGGTTGTACTCGCCGGCGTGCGTCTCGCAGAAATACCAGCGCTCGGGGCTGTTCGGCGATTTGGGCGCGGGACGATCGCCCGGCTCCTCGCAGCCATGCCGATCGCACAACCTGACCTTCACCGCCTCGCGCTCGGCGCCATAGGCGCGCCAGCGCGGGAAGCCCCAGTCCTGAGATCGTGTCTGTCGCGCCATATCCGGCCAGATAGGTGCGCGATCCCGCAAAGACCAGCAAAAGCAGGCCCGAAGTACGCGGGAAAAATGCCAGAGGGTCTATAAGCCGGGTTCTGTCCACCCTCGAAAGGGCTGTGCGGCCATTCCTCTAGGCGGCGGATCGCTCCGCCGCTCAAGCAACCAACCCGGACGACGCGCCGGAACGAGGCGCATGTGCCGTCCCTATTCGGTCTTGCTCCCGGTGGGGTTTGCCGTGCCGCTTCCGTTGCCGGTCGCGCGGTGCGCTCTTGCCGCACCCTTTCACCCTTGCCCTCAATCCCGAAGGACCAGTGGGCGGTCTGCTCTCTGTGGCACTTTCCCTGAACCAGGGACTGCTCCCCGGCCCGCCGGGCGTTACCCGGCACCGTCGTTTCCGTGGAGCCCGGACTTTCCTCGCGTGCTTGCGCACCCGCGGCCGCCCAACCCTCTGGCGCGGACCGCTCTAGAGCAGTCGGCGCGCAGTGCAAGCGGTCACTCGGCCTCGGGCTCTTCCGACGAGTCCTGTGCCTTGGGCGCATCCTCCTCGGCGGCCACTGCCGTGCCCCAGGCCTGGACCTCGATCCGCCACAGCGATTGCAGGGGGCCGGCGGCGATCGCCGCGCGGCGATAGTCGGAAGCAACGTTGATCACGCCTTCGGCGCCGTTGACCTGGGCAACGCGGTTCAGCGCCGCGATCGCCTCTGCGGCGTTCGGCGCGTTGACCGACGCGGTCTCGTGTCCATCGGCGCCGCTTTTCACAACGCCCGAAAGGCGCACGCGCACCGGGCCGAGGGGCATCATCGAAGGACGGATTCCATTGGTAGTCACGGCAGAAACCTCCGCCCCTCCTATATTCCTCCTTTACCTGCGCGATCGTGAATGGGCTTGTTTAAGGGATTGGAAACCCTGTTCGCCGCTCAATCCTCGCCCTGCGGCTTGGGCAACAGCAGTGCGAGAAGGATGGAGCGGCATTCGCCGTCGACCTCGCCATCGATCATCTCGGGGCGGAAACGCCGCTGGAACGCGGTCACCGCCGCCTCGCGATCCTCGACATTGTAGCCGAAACGCTCGAGCGCGAGCATGAACCCCGCATCGGGCCAGCCCGGATCGACCAAGTTGCGCGTCGGGCGCGGCAGCGCGAGCCGCAGCCGCGCCAGGGCGTGCCAATTGAACAGCTCGCCCGGATCCTGCTTGCGCGCCGGCGCCACGTCCGAATGGCCGACGACATTGCCGCGCGTAATGCCGTGGCGCTCCTTGATGTCGGCGACGAGCGGGATCAGCGCGCTCATCTGCGCCTCGGGGAAATTGCGATAGCCGAATTCATGTCCCGGATTGACGATCTCGATCCCGATCGATGCCGAGTTGACGTCGGTGATGCCGCGCCAGTGCGAACGACCGGCGTGCCAGGCGCGCTTCTCCTCGTCGACCAGCCGGAGGATCGCCCCGTCCTCCTCGACCACATAATGCGCCGAGACCTTGGCCTCGGGATCGCGGAGCCGAGCAATCGCCGCCGCGCCGCTTTCCATGCCGGTATAGTGGAGCACGATCATCGTGATCGGCAGCGCGCGCTCGTCGAAGTTCGGCGAGGGCGCGTCGGTGATGGCAAGACCGTCCGGCATCGCCGCTAGTTACGGCCGCGATACCCCCACCCGCAAGCGTTTCAGCCGCGCTTGCCGAACGAGACCGACGCGCAGCTCTCCATCGCGGTGTAGAAGCCGCGATATTCCTCGCTCGGCGTGAAATGCTCGGTCTGGCCGATCACCGTCTCGCCCGCGCCCAGCACCAGCAGCCCGCCTGGCCGGATCGCCGATGCCAGCGTGTCGAACACCTGGCGACGCAGTGGCACCGAGAAATAGAGCATCACGTTGCGGCACAGGATAATGTCGAAGCGTCCAGGCGGCGCCGGATCTCCGGTCAGATTGTGCTGGCGGAACTGCACCTTGCGGACCAGTTCGGGCTTGGCGATCCAGTCGCCGCCGATCGTGTCGAACCAGGTCACCATCCGCCGCACCGGCAGGCCGCGCTGGATCTCGAACTGCGAGAAGCGGCCGCTGCGCGCGCGGGTCAGCGCCGCGGGCGAGACGTCGGTCGCCACGATCTCGGGCAGGTGTCCGCCCAATGCTCCGAGATGCTCGGAGAACAGCATGGCGAGCGAAAGCGGCTCCTGCCCCGTCGAGCAACCGGCCGACCAGACCCGCAACCGGCGATCGGGGGCCTCGGCATGCAGTGCGCTTGCCGCGTCGGCGATCGTGTCGAGCACCGCGACGTCGCGGAAGAAGCTCGTTTCCTGGTTGAGCAGTGCGTCGACCACCTTGTCCGCGAGTTCGCCCGATCGCGCGACGACCAGCTGCGCCACCAGATCGTCCAGCGTCGCCAGGCCGCGCTCGCGCAGCACGGGCTTCAGCGCGGTCTCGATCCGCCATGCGCGGTTGGCCGCGATCTGCTGACCCGTACGCTGCTCGAGCAGCGCGGTGATCATGCCCATCGTGTTCGATGCGCCGGGGACCATCTGGCCGGGGACGTGCATCATGCCCGCGCCCTTCCACGGCCGATCAAGCGGCCGATCTCGTCGGGCGGCAGTATCGCACTCGCGCGGCCGGCATTCGCCACCGCACCCGGCATGCCCCACACCACCGAGGTATCGCGGTCCTGCACCAGCACGCGCGCGCCGGCATCAGCCAGGTGCCGGGCGCCCTCGCAGCCGTCGCGGCCCATTCCGCTCAGCACCACACCCAGCGCGCGATTGCCGAACACGTCCGCGACGGTCTCGAACATCGGATCGACCGAGGGCATGCAGCCGCTCAGCGATTTCTCGTCGGTCAGGCGGATCGATGCGCCTTCGGAAATCCGGACGACCCGCATATGGGCATCGCCGGGCGCGACGATGATCCGGCCCGGCCGGATCCGCATATGGTTGACCGCCACCTCGCATGGCCGCCCGCCGAGTACGGCAAGCTGCGTCGCGAAATAGCTCATGAAGGAGGTCGGCAGATGCTGGGTCACCAGGATCGGTACCTGGAAGCTGGCCGGAATCGCGCGGAGCAGCTGGCTGAGCGCGTGGATGCCGCCGGTCGAGGCGCCGATCGCGACGAGGTCGAAATCGTCGGGCGCCGTCGCGGTCGGGATCGCACGCGGCACATGCGACAGATGCGGCACGTGATCGTGCGGCGAGTCGAGCAGCTTGGCCAGCCGCTCCTCAAGCACCTCGGCGAAACGGCCACCGAACGCGCCGATGCCGGGCTTCACCAGCGTATCCGCCGCACCCAGCGCCAGCGCCTGGATCGTCACCGCCGCGCCCTCGTCGGCGCTCGAGGAAACGATCAGCACCTTGGCGCCCTTCCCCGCCGCGACCACGTCGGGAAGCGCGGTCAGCCCGTCGATACCCGGCATCTGGATGTCGAGCAGGATGATGTCGACGCTGTTGGTCTTGAGATACTCCAGTGCGCCACGCACGTCGCTCAGCGCCGCGGCGACGCAGAAGCGCCGCGTGCCTTCCACCATCCGGCCGAGCACCGATCGCGCGACGACCGAATCGTCGACGATCAGCACCTGCGCGGGGCCGGCGGCTGCGCCGCCATAAGCTGCGCCCGCTAGGGAATTGGGGGTGGACACCCTGAAACTCTCCTGGACGCCGCCGTTCAGGCGACGCCGACGATCTGCAGCTTGCTTTCGAGTGTCTCGCGGTCGAACGGCTTCATGACATATTCGTCGGCGCCGGCTTCGATGGCCGCGCGAATATAGGCCATGCCGTTCTCGGTGGTGCAGAACACCACCTTGGGGCGAACCGGGAGGCCCGAATCCTTGAGTGCGCGCAGGAAATCCATGCCGCTCATCACCGGCATGTTCCAGTCGAGCAGGATCACGTCAGGCGGGGTCGCAAGACAGGAGTCGAGCGCCTCGCGACCGTCACCGGCCTCGCGCACTTCGAAATCGAGCGTCTCGAGGATGTGTCGGGCGACCTTCCGGATCACCTTCGAATCGTCGACGACGAGACAAGTCTTCATTGTGCCCTGTTCCCCGTTGGCAGGTGTCGTTGGCCTGCCGTTGTGCCCGAAAGGCGTAAGCTTCGCGTTAATTGGACAAAATCATTGTAGAGCAGTTGAGCTCGGAACGAGCGAAGCAAGGTCAATTGCCAGGATCGGCTCGCCGTCGCGCTCGACGATTCCCCGGCCCGCGCTGCGCCATGCCGCGTCCAGCGACACGCCGCCGGCGAGTGGCAGCAGGTCGAACGGCGCGACGTCGTCGAGCGAATCCACCAGCAACGCATAGTGATGCCCCTCGACGCGGGTGATCACCGCACGCTTGGCATTGCTCCCCGTGTCGAGCCCCAGCGCCGATTGCGTGTCGACCACGGTCACCACCCGGCTGCGCAGCGCCGCCAGCCCGCGGACATGCTCCGATGCGCGCGGTACCGACGTCACCTCGCCGATATCGACCACCGATTCGACCTGGTCGGAATCGATCGCCACCGCGCGTCCGGCAATCTGCGCGATAAGATAGAGATGCGCCATCAGAGGCCAGCCTTTCCGGCCACCCGGGCCTCGAGCGCGGAAAGCAATCCCGCGCGATCATAACGATAGACGCTGTCGTCGCCCGCCTTGGCGGTACGGCGGCGGCGCAGGCGCACCACGGGCGCGCTTGCGCCTGCGGGTGCGGGCGCATCCTCGGAGGACAGTACCACGGCGGCCGTCTCACCTGCGGCAAGCTGCGCGGTCACGCGATATCCGGCAGATTCGAGCAACGGCCGCACGAACGACGCCATCCATCCGTCCCGGTCGTCTGCGATCAGGCAGAGCGGCGCATCGTCCTCGATCTCGCGGTCGGCATGTTCGTCGAACACCCAGAGCACGTCGAGCAATTCGACCTGCTCGCCCTCGATCAGCATCACCCCAGCGATCGGCCCGGCCTCGCGCGCCGGCGCGATGTCGCGCGGCAGCATGATGATGTCGAGCGCCTCGTCGATGGCATAGGCGACCTCGGCGATATCGTCCTTCAGGCGCAGCACGCTCAGGCGATGCCGCCCCTCGATTTCGCCCTGCGCCGCCAGCGGCAAGATGCGTCCGTCGATCGCCAACCGGAAACGACCCGCGGCGAAGCGCACCTGATCGGCATTCACCTGCTCGACCCGGTCGACCGCCGCCAGCGGCACCGCACGGCGCATCCCGTCGAGATCGCAGAACAGCAAGGCCGGCACGCCTGGCGCTTCGGCAGTCTCCTCGACGTCGTCAAAGGCCTGGCCGGCATCGCGATTGAAATTGAGTCCCGCCACGCTCGCCATGCCCGCGCAATCGAGCAGCAGCATCGGCAGGCCGGAATCGGGCAGGGTCTGACCGGCATAGAGCCCGGTCGTCATCACCGCAGGGGAAGCCGGCTTGATCACCAGTTCCTCATTGTCGAGCACGGTATCGACCGCGAGCGCATAGCTGCCCTCGCTGACGCTGACGATCGCCAGCATCTGGCTGCCGCCATGCTGCTCGGATCGCGGTCCGCGCTCGATCCCCAGCACGTCGGCCAGGTCGAGCAACGGCATCCTCCGCTCGCGCACCGTCGCCACCCGAGTTCCACCCAGCACGTCGATGCGGATCGCCTCGCCGCGTTCCGTGACAATCTCCTCGATGGACTGGCGCGGGATGGCGAAGCGCTGGCTGCCCGATCCCACCACGATCGCCGAGATGATCGAGAGCGTCAGCGGCACGTGGATCGCGATGCGCAGCCCCTTGCCCGGCACATTGTCGAGCTCGACCCGGCCGCCGATCTGCTCGATCGAAGCGCGAACCACGTCCATGCCGACGCCGCGGCCCGAAACCTCGGAAACCTCGTCCTTGCTCGAAAGACCGGGCTGGAACACCAGGTCGAGCTTGGCGCGCTCCGAAAGCGCCATCAGCTCGCGCTCGCTGCGCCCGCTGCTGACGGCGAGCTTGCGGATCAGCTTGTCGGTGTCGATGCCGCGCCCGTCATCGGCGATCTCGACGATGATCTGGTTGCCCGACTGGCGCGCGGCGACGCTCAGCCTGCCATTCTCGCGCTTGCCCACCGCCCGGCGCATCGCCGGCGCCTCGATGCCGTGGTCGATCGAGTTGCGCACGATATGCACCAGCGGATCGCGCATCACCTCGATCATCTCGCGATCGAGCTCCACGTCCGAACCCTCGACGTGCAGCGACACGGATTTGCCCAGCCCTGCGGCCGTATCACGCACCATGCGCGGCAATGCCGAGAACAGCGCGTCGATCTTCTGCATGCGTGTCCGCGTGACGGTATCGCGCATCTCGCCGACGGTGAGGGACAGCCGCTCCAGCGCCGCCTCGACGGTCGGGTCGATATCTCCCTGGCGCAGGCGCCGCGCAAGCTCGTTGCGCGCCAGCACCATCTCCGACATGCCCGACATCATCCGGTCGAGCAGTTCGACGTTCAGGCGAACGCTGCGCGACGGCGCGCGCTGTGCGCTGGATGCCGGCATCGCCGCAACGTGATCGGAGCCCTGCGCCAGCGCCGCGATCAGCAGCTCCTCACCGCTATCGGGTACGCTGTTGCCGGCGTCGATCGCCTCGACCAGCTCGCCGATCCGGTCGACCACCGCCAGCACGGCGTTGACCAACCCGCGATCCGGTTCGCGATCGCCGTCCCGCACCTGCGCGAGCACGCCTTCGGCGGCATGGGCCAGCCGCTCCAGCCGCGGCAGATCGAGGAACCCGCAGCTTCCCTTCACCGTGTGCACGAAGCGGAAGATCGCATCCAGCCGCGCGCGATCCTCAGGATGCGCTTCCCAGGCGACGATCTCGCCCGAAAGCGCCTCGAGCGTCTCGCGCGTCTCGGCGATGAATTCCTGAAGTAGGTCGTCCATGGTGCCCCGGGCAAATTTGCGAGGACACCATGGCGCTTAGAGGGTTAATTCCGCGTTAGTTCGCGGTCAGATCTTCGGCCCGTCAACCGACCTTGAACTGCGCGCCGAACAGCAGCACCTCGGAATCCGGCGGAGACACCTGCAGCGCACCACCACCCTGAGTTACCAGCGCATGCGCCAGGAAGGCGGCCGCAGCGCGCGGGGTGATCGGCAGGTCGTCCTTGCCGCCAGCGAGCGCGTTGCGCAGCTCGGGATCCAGCACGATTCGTGGCCCGTCGGCGCGGACGACGATCTCGATCTGCCCCTCCTGGATCTCGGCACCGATATCGAGCTGGCCGCCGCGGATCAGCGCGTCGCCGCCGATCAGCGCCAGGTTGAGCAGCACCTTGATCGCCTGCTTGGGCAGCACGGGATCCTCGACCATCCAGCCGATCTTGACCCGGTGATTGTCGCCGAACAGCCCCTCGATCGCGGCCTGCGCCTCGCGCGTGTCGACGGTCTCGCCAAATCCGCCCGCTGCGCCAAACGCCAGGCGGAAGAATTTGAGCTTGTTCGCCGAGGCCTTGGCGCTTTCGCTCAGCAGTTCCAGGCAGCGCGCGCGCATCTCCGGATCATGCTCGTCGGCCAGCAGTTCGAGCCCGTTGTTGAGGGCCCCCACCGGACTGAGCAGATCGTGACAGAGCCTCGAGCAAAGCAGGCTGGCGAATTCTGTCGGGCTGATGTTCAAGGATATGGCTCCAGTTCCCCGCTGGCTTCTTAGGCGTAGCCGCGCCGATGTCGCAAGCTACGCCTAATGCGCGGGAAACCAGCCGCTATACTACGCGGCGGCCACTGAAAAGCTGGATCAGCCCGACCACCAGGGCGACCACCAGGAGAATATGGATCAGACCGGCGCCGATATGGAGGGAGAACCCCAGCAACCACAGCACGATCAGGATGACGACAATGGTCCACAACATGGCTTTCTCTCCCTTGTAGATATGGAGTGCCAACGTGAGTCGGAGGTGAAACGTTCCTTCCTAAAATTCTCCCGCCGCCGAGGAGGAGATTTCATCGGGCGTCGCCATCCTCGCACCAATTCACGTGCTCGAAACGCCCGTGCATTCCGCTTTCGCCCGCCTGCCATGCGGTGACCACATCGCCGCCTACGATCAGCCACAGCTTCCCGTCCGACGCCGCCATTGCCGCATCGGTCGCCGAGGGCATCGCGTCGCCACTCGGATGCGAATGCCAATAGCCGATCAGCTTCGGCCCGCCCGCCCGCTCGGCCTTCAGGGCTGCGAACAGGGCCCCAGGATCGATCTCGAAGCGTGTTTCGGGAGTTTCGGCAATATTTTCAGCCGCTTGAAATCCGGTGATCGCGCTGCCTTCGCCGAACAGCAATCCACATGCCTCGTTCGGCTCGGCATCGGCGGAAAACCGCCGGATACCGATCAGTACAGATCTTGAAATGGCTATCCGCATACCCATTTACGATAAAACATGAATCAGGGGGTTTCCATCATCGAAGCGCGCATCGCGGACACAGCCGATGGCTGGCGTCTCGACCGTGCGCTTGCCGACGCGGTTCCGGCACTTTCACGCGAAAGGCTGAAGGTGCTGATCGCATCGGGCCAGGTCGCGGGTCCGGACGGCCTCGCGCGCGACCCGGCGCGCAAGGCGCTGGCCGGTACGCTGTTCAGCGTCACGGTGCCCGAGCCCGAGCCGGCGCACAACGTGGCACAGGACATCGCGCTGAACGTCGTATTCGAGGACGAGTATCTGATCGTGATCGACAAGCCGGCGGGCCTGGTGGTCCATCCGGCGGCGGGCAATCTCGACGGGACCCTGGTCAACGCTCTGTTGCATCACTGCGCCGGTCAGCTTTCGGGCATCGGCGGCGTGGCGCGGCCGGGCATCGTCCATCGGATCGACAAGGACACGTCGGGGCTTCTCGTCGCGGCCAAGACCGATCGCGCGCATGTCGGTCTCGCCGCGCAGTTCAAGGCCCACTCGATCGACCGCCGCTACAAGGCGATCGTCTCGGGCCGGATGCTGGCCGCGAACGGCACGGTGGATGCGCCGCTCGCCCGCTCGCCCCAGAATCGCAAGAAGATCGCGATCGTGAAGGGCAATGGCGGCAAGCACGCGATCACGCATTGGCGTCAACTTCGTCAACTTCGCGACGCGGCTCTGCTAGAATGCAGGCTCGAGACCGGCAGGACGCACCAGGTTCGCGTCCATATGGCTTCGATCGGACACCCGCTGCTGGGAGACCCCGTCTATGGAAGTTCGCGCCATCATCGTGCGCTTTTGGCAACCTTGAATTTCCACCGGCAGGCCTTGCACGCCGCACATCTCGGGTTCATCCACCCGGTGAAAAGTAACGCTTTGGCCTTCCAGAGCGAAATGCCTTCGGACATGCAGGAACTGTTCGATAACCTCTTTGTATAATTTCTGGTGCACCGCCCCTGTGGCATTGCGCCTTGTGAAAGGGAGATTGGATCATGGCTAGCGGCTCAAACGTCCCGGCGACGATCCCCGCACTTGGCGGTGAGGCGAGCCTCAATCGCTATCTGTCCGAGATCAAGAAGTTTCCGATCCTCGCGCCCGAGCAGGAATATATGCTCGCCAAGCGCTTCCAGGAGCATGGCGACACCGACGCTGCCGCGCAGCTCGTCACGTCGCACCTGCGCCTCGTCGCGAAGATCGCGATGGGCTATCGGGGCTATGGTCTTCCGGTCAGCGAGCTGATCTCCGAGGGCAATATCGGCCTGATGCAGGGCGTGAAGAAGTTCGAGCCCGATCGGGGCTTCCGCCTGGCGACCTACGCCATGTGGTGGATCCGCGCCTCGATCCAGGAATTCATCCTGCGTTCGTGGTCGCTCGTGAAGATGGGCACCACCGCCGCGCAGAAGAAGCTGTTCTTCAACCTGCGCCGGATGAAGGCCAAGCTCGACGCGTTCGAGGATGGCGATCTTTCTCCCGAGCATCTGACCAAGATCGCCACCGATCTGGGTGTGACCGAGGAAGAGGTCACCTCGATGAACCGCCGCATGGCGATGGGCGGGGATACCTCACTCAACGTGCCGATGCGCGAGGACGGCGAGAGCCAGTGGCAGGATTGGCTGCAGGACGATGGTCCGCTGCAGGACGAGGCGGTCGCCGAAGCCCAGGAAGCCGATGTCCGCCATTCGATGCTGACCGAGGCGATGGACGACCTCAACGAGCGTGAGAAGCACATCCTAACCGAGCGTCGCCTGACCGACGACCCCAAGACGCTCGAGGAGCTCAGCCAGGTCTATGGCGTGTCGCGCGAGCGCGTCCGCCAGATCGAGGTCCGTGCCTTTGAGAAGCTGCAAAAGGCGATGATGCGCTTGGCCGGCGACAAAAAGCTGCTGGCGGCTTACTGAGCCTGCGAGCGGCGGGGATTGCCTCGCCGCTCGTGCAGCCATGAGGTCGCGTCAGATGTGGAAATGGATCAAGGTCCCGAAGGGCATTGCCCTGCTGGCGTTCTTCTTGCCCTGGATGACGGTGTCCTGCTCGGGCAATGAAATGATCTCCGCCACCGGCTTCGGCCTGGCCTTCGGCAAGTTCACCACCGATCTCCCGGCCGACAATGCGCTGACCGCCTCAGGTGCGCAGACCAATCTGCTGCTGATCCTCGCACTGGTCGCGATTGTCGTCGGATTGCTGCTGGCGTTCCTTCCCCGCGGCAAGACCAGCACGGCGCTCCTCGCGGCCACCAGCATCGCCGGCATCGCACTGATCTGGCTCGGAACCTCGCGCTACAGCAAATCAGCGGTTCTCGCCGAAGCGGCCAAGCATCGCGGGCGCACGACCAGGCTGCTCGATTTCGCCAGCGGCATAGACCGCAGCGCCGCCAATCTGATCCAGGTGCATTGGCATCCCGGCCTCTATCTCGCCGTGGCAGCGCTTGTCGCCACCGCGATCATGGCGCTGATCAGCTATAACGAGCACAATACGGGCGCACAGCCCAGATGACGACGCGGCGCCGAGCTAGTATCTCCGCACCGTGACCGATTCTAAGCGGACTTCCCGCCTCTCCCGCTCGCCTAGGACACGCTCGTCCAAGCCGCTCTGGCGAAGAATCCTCGTCCTGCTGCTGCAAGTCATCCTCGGCTTCCTGTTGCTGTCGGTGCTGTGGGTAGCGATCCTGCGTTTCATCGCGCCGCCGATCACGTTCACGATGATGGGCGACATCATCGGCGGGCACGGCGCGACGCGGCAATGGATGCCGCTCAGCCGGATCGACCCGAGCATGGCCCGCGCCGCGATTGCCGCGGAGGACTCGCGCTTCTGCTCGCACCACGGCTTCGATCTGAAGGCGATCGAGCAGGCCTATGCCCGCAATCAGAAGGGCGGCCGCATCCGCAGCGGCTCGACGATCAGCCAGCAGACCGCCAAGAACGTCTTCCTGTGGCAGGGCGGCGGCTATGTGCGAAAGGCGATGGAGGCCTATTTCACCGTCCTGATCGAGAATATCTGGGGCAAGCGCCGGATCATGGAGGTCTATCTCAACGTCGCGGAAACCGGGATCGGGACCTATGGCGTAAACGCTGGCGCGATGCGCTACTTCAAGCACGACGCCTCGCGCCTGTCCGATCGCGAAGCCGCCCAGATCGCCGCGGTGCTCCCGCTCCCCAAGAAGCGGGCCGGCGTGGCCCCGGCCGGCTATACGCGCCGCTACGGCAATCGTATCGATGCACGGATCGGCGTCGTCGCCAACAATGGCTACGACAGCTGCCTGCGCTGATGGAACCCATCCGCATTGCCGCCGCGCTGATCGACGATGGAGCCGGCAACATGCTGCTGGTTCGCAAGCGCGATTCCGGAATCTATATCCAGGCCGGCGGCAAGATCGAACGTGGCGAGACGCCGGTCGATGCCCTGCGACGCGAACTTGCCGAGGAGATCGGACTGACGTTCGACGTCGAGCCCGCTTATCTCGGGCGATTCAGCGCCAGTGCGGCGCACGAAGCGGGCCGCATGGTCGAAGCCGAGCTATTCCACCTAACCACCTCACACCAGCCGACCGCCGCCGCCGAGATCGATGAGGCTCGTTGGATCAGGATCGATCAAGCCGCGGAACTCGACCTCGCACCGATGACACGCCAGCACGTTCTTCCGATCGCGCTGGCGCTTTAATTGCCTCAGGGCTTGGCTACGTCCTTCGCGGCATCGCCTACATCCTTGGCGGCATCACCGACCTTGTCGGCTGCGTGGGTGACCGCATCGGTCTTCACCTGCTCGCGATTGTTCTGGTTGAACAGATAGACCGCGCCCACGACGACCGCGATCAGCAGGACGAGCCCGATCAGGATGCCCGCGCCGCTGCCGCGCCGCTCGACGATGGTCGTTCCGCCGGTATCAACGACCCGCTCGGTCGATCCGTCGCTGCGCTCGATAATGCGTTCGGCCATGTGAAATCCTCCTCCGTATGGACTGCCAACAGAGGAGCGAAGCCGATGGTTCCGCCGCACTTGATCCAGATCAGAAGGGCAGCTTGAAGCCCGGCGGCAGCGGCAGGCCGCTGGTCATCTTGCTCATCGCCTCCTGCGAGGCCGAATCCGCCTTGGCGCGCGCATCGTTGAAGGCAGCGGCGAGGAGATCCTCGAGCATGCCCTTCTCGCTCGGGTTCAACAGCGAATCGTCGATGTCGAGACCGATGATCCGGCCCTTGGCCGATGCCTTGACCTTGACCAGCCCACCGCCCGAGACGCCCTCAACCTCGATCGTATCGAGATTGGCCTGAGCCTTGGTCAGCTCCTCCTGGACGTTCTGCGCCATGGCCATGATGTCTTCGAGGCTCTTCATTTCAACTTCCTGTCTTGGTCCAGCCGATCAGCTCGGCATCGGGAAAGGCTTCCATCGCGGCGGCGACCACCGGCGAGCGGAGCACCGCGTCGCGCTCGGCCGCCTCATGCGCCGCCTGCTGCTCGCGCAGCGTCGGTTCCGTGGCGCCGTCGACCACCTTTAGCCGCCAATTGGTGCCGGTGGTATCCTTGAGTGCGGCGCCGAGATCCTTGACGAAGTCATAGGGCAGCGGCCGCGCCGCGCCGAACTCGATCTCCGCGCCTTCGAACCGCACCGGCCGCAGATAGTCGCGCACCTGGGTGGCGAGCTGAAGCCTGCGGTTCTTCTCCAGATGGTCGGCGAGTTGCGCCATCGTCCCAGGCATGCCCGGCTGTGCGGCCGCCGGAGCGGGCCCGGATGGCGCCGCGATGCTGCCATTTGCGATCTGCCGCGCCAGCTCGCCCGGATCGGGCAGCTGCGAGGCATGGATCACGCGCAGCAGCACCATCTCGCACGCCTCGATCGGCAGCACCGCCTTCGCCACCTCGTCGTGTCCGCGCAGCAGCAGCTGCCACAGCCGGTGCAGCGCCGCAAAGGAGAGCCCGGCGGACCAGTCCCGGAGCGCCTTCAGTTCCTCCGCCGATTGTCCGGCCACCGCCTCGGTGCCGAGCTTGGCCAGGGTCACGCCGTGCACCGTCTCCAGCAAGGCGCGGAGCACCGCCTGCGGATCGACGCCCAGGTCATATTGGCCGCGCAGCGACGCGAGCGCACCCGGCGCGTCGCCCTCCAGCAGCAGGCCGAACAGCGCCCGGATCGCGCCGCGATCCGACAGGCCGAGCATCGCCCGCACCGCATCAGCCTTGACGCCCTCGCCCTCGAGGCCCGCATGCGCGATCGCCTGGTCGAGGATCGAGAGCCCGTCGCGCGCAGATCCCTCGGCGGCACGCGCAATCATCGCCAGCGCCTCGGGCTCGGCCTCGACGCCTTCCTTCTCGGAGACCATCGCGAAATGCTCGGCGAGCTTCTCGGCCGGGATGCGCCGCAGGTCGAAGCGCTGGCAGCGCGACAGCACCGTCACCGGCACCTTGTTCACCTCGGTCGTGGCGAACAGGAACTTCACATGGGCGGGCGGCTCCTCGAGCGTCTTCAGCAGGCCGTTGAACGCGGCCTTGGACAGCATATGGACTTCGTCGATGATGTAGATCTTGTAGCGCGCCGAGACCGCCGAATAGCGCGATGCTTCGATGATCTCGCGGATATCGTCGATGCCGGTATGGCTGGCGGCGTCCATCTCGATCACGTCGATATGGCGCCCCTCGGCGATCGCGCGGCACGGCTCGCAGATGCCGCAGGGATCGATCGTCGGACCGCCCTGCCCGTCCGGCCCGATGCAGTTGAGCGCCTTGGCGATCAGCCTTGCGGTAGAGGTCTTGCCGACCCCGCGGACGCCGGTGAGCAGGAAGGCATGTGCCAGCCGGTCGCGCTTGATCGCATTGCCCAGCGTGGTGACCATCGCGTCCTGGCCGATAAGCTCGGAAAAGGTCTGCGGCCGGTATTTGCGGGCAAGGACGCGATACGCCTCCTGCTTGGGCTGGGGCGGTTCGTCTAGGCCAAGGAAGGAATCGGACATCGCCCCCTATCTAGGTGGCGGCGCGGCGTTTGTCGAAGCCGCTCGTCGAACCCGGTTCGACATCTTCACAGAAAGATTGAGGTGGGAGCCGGAACGACCCGATACGAAATCGTTGCGGCTGCTTCCTTCCGGACCTGACCGGGTTGGCGACGGCATCGTCCGCCCGACTCCCGCGGCGCATATGGGGGAGGTTTTCCGGATAGGCAAGTATTGGGAGCGTCCGGGTCGGGGACGCTCCCATTCGCTCCGGCTTAACGCCAGCCACGAACCTTGCGGCAGACGCGGACGCGATGATGGTTGCGCCACTTGGTGGTGCACACCTTGCGCCAATAGGCCTTCCGGCCATGGTGGCGCTGATCGAGGACGACGGTGGTCGTCGCGGCCGCTACCGCCGGTTTGGCCGCGGGCGCTGCGGATGCTGCGGGAATGGCGAGGGTGGCGGCAGCCGCCGCCGCGAGAAGCGCGATCATCTTCATTCAGTCTCTCCTTTGCAGGATTGCCCCTGCGACAGGCGAAATCGTTACGGGTGGGAGATGGTTCCGCACGAAAGCGACTAATTGCGCGACAGGCGAGTCAGGCCACCTCGCTGGTGCTCCGCGACGGGTTGCCGCGGCGCTTCGCGAGCAGCTCCTCCGCCTGATCGCCGGTAATGCGGAGCGCCTCCAGCTCGGCCTCGCTCCGGCTCTCGATCCCCATCACCTCGTCGCGCGCGCCCTTCATCGCATGGATGAGCTCGTCGATCTTGAGGTGCAGCGCCGCCTCGTGCCGCTTCTGTTGATTGAGCACCATCTGGGTGAGCGTGATCGCCATCACCGACAGAACGAGGGTGAGCACCGCTGTCGCCGCGTCGCCCAGCGGCAGCATGAACCAGGCGAAACAGAAAGCGAGCACGGCAATCAGCGCGACCGGATGCCCGGCCAGATCGGCGCCGCGATCCGAGATGCGGCAACCCAAAGTGTATAACGTCCTGCGGATTCCGGGCTTTGGCACTCCGCCGTAACGGTCCGAACGCGCGGGCGTTCCCGCGATCAGCGCCCCTGCATGTCGCGGTGCTGCGGCGGCATCCGCACGGTCAGCCCGTCCAGCTCCGGGGTGAGCAATATCTGGCAGGCGAGCCGGCTGGTGCGCGAGGCGCCGATCGCGAGATCGAGCATGTCCTCCTCTTCCTCGCTGGCGACCGGAAGCCGCGCGAAATCCTCCGCGGCGACGATGACGTGACAGGTCGAGCAGGCCATCTGGCCCTCGCAGGTGCCCTCGAGCGGCTGGCCGTCATTCTGCGCGACCTCGAGCAGGCGATGGCCTTCGGGTGCCTGGACCTCATGCTCTTCCCGACCATCGGCGCTGACGAAGCGGATGCGGATCACGCGGCGACCTTCTGGGCGCGGGCGGCAGCGGTGATCCGGTCGAGCGCGGTCATCAGTTCCTCTTCGGTGGTCGTGCGGCCGAAGCCGAGGCGGATGCTCGACCGCGCCTCCGCGTCGCTCAGCCCGATCGCCCGCAGCACATGGCTGGGCCGCCCCGATCCACTCGCACACGCCGAGCCCGCCGAGAAGGCGATATCGCGCAGATCGCTCATCAGCCGCGCGACATCGAGCCCGTCGCGACGGATATTGATGTTGCCGTGATAGCGCTCGCCCAGCGAACCGTTGAGTGTCCAGTCCGCGCCCATATGCGCCAATGCCGCGCGGAACAGCTGCTGGACATGGGCATGATCCGCGCCGAAGCGCTGCTTGGCGATCAGCGCCGCCGCGCCGAACCCGGCGCACAAGGCGGGCGACAAGGTGCCCGATCGCCCCGCCGGCTCCTGCCCGCCGCCGTGCAGCAACGGCTCGAGGGTGATGCCGTCGCGGATCCAGAGCCCGCCCACGCCCTTGGGCCCGTGGATCTTGTGCGCCGAGACCGCGATCAGGTCGCAGCCTTCCGGAATGCGCACCCGGCCATAGCCCTGTACCGCGTCGCACAGGAACAGCGCGCCGGCTGCGCGCGCCATCGCGGCGATCTCCTCGATCGGGTGGATCACGCCGATCTCGTTGTTGACCAGCATCGCCACGACCAGGCCGGTGCCCGGCACGATCGCCGCGCGCGCGGCCGCCATGTCGGGCAGCCCGTCGGCTCGGACAGGCACCACCGTGACCTGCCGGCCCTTGCGCGCCTCGGCCTCGACCGTGTCGAGCACTGCGGCATGCTCGGTCGCGAAGGTCACGATTCCGCCGCTGCTGCCCTTGATCGCCCAGTTGAGCGCCTCGGTCGCGCCGCTGGTGAAGGAGAAGGTTCCGCGATCGGGCAGCAAGGCGGCGACCTGGTCACGCGCGGCCTCCACCGCTGCCCTGGCGGCGCGGCCGGCGGCATGGGCGGAATGCGGATTTGCATGCTGGTTCTCCAGCCAGGGCAGCATCGCCTGCAGCGCCTCGGGGGCGAGCGGCGTGGTCGCCTGATAGTCGAGATAGATCATGCCGCCCTTGCCCTCGCTTCGGCAGCGATCGTCCGCCAGAGTTCGGCGAAGCGGTCAAGCTCGGCCTCGGTCGTCGCGCGCCCGAAGCTGACCCGCACCACCTCGCGCAGCTCCGGCTCAGCCCAGCCCATCGCCATCAACACATGGCTGGGTCGCATGCTTCCCGAGGAGCAGGCGCTGCCCGCCGAGACCGAGATCCCGGCCATGTCGAAACGGATGAGCTGCGCCGCGGAGGAAACACCCGGCATCCGGTACGCTCCGATCGCCGGAGCGCGCGGGCTCGCCTCGGCGACCACCTCGCCGCCTGCATCGCGAATCGCCCCGTCGAGCCGGGCCCGCAGCTCGGACAGGCGCCGCATATCCTCCGGGATCGCCACCGCCGCGGCATAGCCGAGCGCTCCGGGCAGGTTTTCGGTGCCCGCACGATAGCCCTTTTCCTGCCCCCCCATTGGCAGCAGCACCCCGAAATCGCGCACCAGCAGCGCACCGATCCCCGGCGGCCCGCCGCGCTTGTGCGCCGAGACGGCGACCAGATCGGCATGGCGAATCACCGTATCGTCGGCGCGCGCCGGCATCTGCGCCGCGTCGACCAGCAGGATGCCGCCGGCTTCATGGACGATCGCGGCGATC
>JBEVLV010000156.1:0-8787 GCA_040508955.1 Sphingomonas sp.
CTGCGGCACGCGCCCTTGTCTGCTTCCGATTGGGCCAAGCTGGCCTCGTCGTCTATTACCTCGTCTTCGGCATCTCGATCTTGGGCCCGAGGCGGTTCAGCACCTCGTGCGCGTCGAAGGCGCGGAGATTGTCGCTCGGCTTGGGTCCCTTGCCGGTGACGATCTCGGCCACCGCTTCGTAGCTGTTGACCGTGCGATAATCCCAGTCGCGCGCGCTCCAGAAGGGATCGTCGAAGAAGGGATCATAGCTCCGCCAGCCCCAGCGCGGGCGATAGAAGCGCCATGACGGCCCCCAATAGCCCCAGGGACCTGCGCCATAACCGCCGATGCCGGGCGTGCGATAGGTCTGGCTGTGCTTCTCCGTATCGCGATCCGACAGGACGAAATAGTCGAAGCCGTTCTGCACGGTGAGCTCGGCTGCGCGATAGAGCAGGTAGCGCTCGACCGTCTCGCGTGAGGTCAGCGTGTTGCCCGAGAAGCTGATGCGGAAGCGGTTGCTCTCGATCTGCGTATCCGAATAGCCGCCGCGCGTAGCGGCACCCGGACCCATGGCAGGCTGGTAGGGGGTTGCGGTCATGCACGAGGCGAGCGTGAGCCCTCCCGCGACGGCCAAGGTAAGCGCGGCGACCCGCCGGCGTGTGAAGCTGCTTTTCAGCATTGTTCCTCCGATACTTAGAGTTCGATACTGCCTGTTGCGAAACGAACGCGCGCGCATGGGTTTTGGGTCCGCGTTAGGACGCGATGAACTGTGGCACAATCGCGATTGACCGCGGCTGAACGAAAGTCGTTCAACCAAGGCGTTCGGGCACTTCCATCGCCTCCTCCGTCAGGGTTTCGCGGGGCGCCATCGCCTCCCACGGAAAGACGAACCAGTCCTTCTGCGTTGCGCGATCGATCGTCCGGAAGCGATAGTCGACGGCCTGGCTGGAGCGGACATTGTCGAGCAGTACCGCGAAGCGGATATGTTCCGCGATGGCGCCTTGCGCAGCCAGTGCCGCACGGATTTCGCCGATCGTCCTGCCGCTGTCGTTGATGTCCTCGATGAAGAGCAGCCTATCGCCTCCGCGGGTGCGCTGGGCGAGCACGGCGACCAGTTCCTCGCCGAACTGGGCGATGCGGGTGGAATGATCGATCGAGACCAGGGGCAGTCCCATGCGGTGCGACAGGAACACGGCAGGGGTCAGCCCGCCGCGGCCGACGCCGACGAGCAGCGAGGGCCGCCATTCGGCCGCATCCTCGGCGATGGCGTGGATGCCGGCGACCATTTCCTCATGGGAAAAGGGTGTGAAGACGATATCCGCCATCAGCTGGCCGCCACATAGGCGTCGAGCGTTGCGAGATGCGTCGCTACGGTTTCGTCGGGCAGGAAGGAGCCGAGGAAGCTGTTGCGTGCCAACGCGGCGAGTTGTCGGCGATCGAGGCCCCGGCCCGTCGCGACGGCGCGGTAATTGTCGGCGACATAGCCGCCGAAATAGGCAGGATCGTCCGAATTGATCGTGGCCCGCAGGCCCAGCGCCAGCATTTGGTCGATCGGGTGCGCGTCGATCGAGGCGACGTTGCACAATTTGACGTTGGAGAGCGGACAGACGGTGAGGGTCATCCCCGAGCGTGCGAGCCGGGTGACAAGTTGCGGATCCTCTAGGCTGCGATTGCCGTGGTCGAGCCGATCGACCTGGAGCAGGTCGAGCGCTTCGTGGACATATTCTGGCGGGCCCTCCTCGCCGGCATGGGCAACGCGTTTCAGGCCCATCGCGGCAGCCGCGGCGAAGACGCGCTCGAACTTGGACGGCGGATGCCCGACTTCGGACGAGTCGAGGCCGACCGCTTCGATCCGGTCGAGCCAGGGCTGTGCCTGCCCGAGCGTCTTGAACGCATCCTCCTCGTCGAGATGGCGCAGGAAGCAGAGGATCAGCTTCGAGGTGAGGCCGTGCTTCGCCTCCGCATCCGCCATGCCGGCGAGCAGACCATTGGCGACGACGCCGAACGGGATGCCGCGATGCGTGTGGGTCTGCGGATCGAAGAAGATCTCCGCATGGACGACACCGTCCGCCGCGGCGCGATCGAAATAGGCGAGGGCGAGGTCGCGGAAATCCTCCTCGGTGCGCAGCACGTCGGCGCCGGCATAATAGATGTCGAGGAAATCCTGGAGGTTCGAGAAATCATAGGCCGCGCGCACATCCTCGACCGAGGCGAAGGGGATGGCGACATTGTTGCGGCGGGCGAGCGCGAACATCTGCTCGGGCTCGAGGCTGCCTTCGATATGGAGGTGTAGCTCCGCCTTGGGCAAGCCGGCGATGAAGGCGTCGAGATCGCTCATGGGCGGAGCATCGCAGGGGCGCGGGAGACGCGCAAGCGAAACGCCGGGGCGGATCGGGCGCCGTCGAAAGGACGCTACGTCAACCGGCGCGTGCGCGACCGTTTCGCGTATACGCGGGTGGACTAGGGGAGAAACGGTGGCTCCCTGAGTAGGATTCGAACCTACGGCCGCTCGATTAACAGTCGAGAGCTCTACCGCTGAGCTATCAGGGAATATCCATTTCCTGGCGTTTCGCGCCGCTGGCGCACGTGCCGCCCGGCAGATCCGCCGGCTGGCTCCCTGAGTAGGATTCGAACCTACGGCCGCTCGATTAACAGTCGAGAGCTCTACCGCTGAGCTATCAGGGAACAAGCCGAGGTGGGCGTCTATAGCTCCAGTTTTACGGGATGCAAGCGCGTTCAGGCGATGAACTGTTCCATCGTTATGCGGTCATCGAGCGCGTGCTCCGGATCGAAGAGCAAGGTGAGGTCGCGGTTATGGTCGATCTCGACATGCACCTCGGCCACCTCGCGGACCTCGCGCTGGTCCGCGACGGCGCTGACCGGGCGCTTGTCGGCCTCCAGTACGCGCAGACCGATGCGGGTCTTCTCGGGCAGGATCGCGCCGCGCCAGCGCCGCGGCCGGAAGGGGCTGATCGGGGTAAGCGCGAGCAGCGCCGAGCCGAGCGGGAGGATCGGGCCCTGAGCGGAAAGGTTGTAGGCGGTCGAGCCCGCCGCGGTGGCCACAAGGATGCCGTCGCAGACCAGTTCGGGCAGCACGACGCGGTCGTTGACCGTAACTTCGATCTTGGCGGTCTGGCGGGTTTCGCGGAGCAGCGAGACTTCGTTGATCGCAGGAAGGATGCAATGCTCGCCGTCGACCGTCGTCGCGGTCATGCTGAGCGGCGCGACCCGGAACGGCTTGGCACGGGCAAGGCGCTGGTCGAGTCCCTCGAGCGCCCAATCGTTCATCAGAAAGCCGACGGTGCCCAGGTTCATGCCGAATACCGGTACGATACGCCGCCGCTCGAGCATCGCGTGGAGCGTCTGCAGCATGAAACCGTCGCCGCCGAGCGCGACGACCTGCTCGGCCTGATCCAGCGGCACCCAGTCATAGCTCTGGCGCAATTCCTCGGCCGCGATCTGGGCGGGGGCGGTAGGCGAGGCGAGCAACGCGCGGGAAATCGTCATCCGCCGGTGACGCTCATGTGGCGGGAGACGGCGGGCGCGGCACCGCGGACGATCCGGAAATCATGCGCTTCGGGCTTGAGCAGAAGTGCCTCGTCGATCCGCGAATCGACCGCGGCAAGGCCGCCGGTGCGGATTGCGGCCCTGAGATCGACCGAATCCTCATGGCCCAGGCACATGTGCAGCCGCCCGTCGGTTGAGAGGCGCACCCGGTTGCAGGTCGCGCAGAAATTGCCGGTGAGCGGCGAAATCAGCCCAAGGCGCGTATTGGTGGCCGCCACCCGCCAGTAGCGCGCGGGGCCGCCGCTGTCGTGCGCGTCGGGGACGAGATCGAACTCGGCGCGGAGTTCTTCCATTACCTTGGTGAGCGGAAGGAAGCGATCGGCACGGTCCTCGTCGATCACGCCGAGCGGCATGGTCTCGATCAACGACAGGTCCATGCCCTCGGCGACCGCCCAGGCGAGCATCGGCGCGAACTCCCGATCGTTGAGCCCGTTCAGCGCGACCATGTTGATCTTCACCGCCAGCCCGGCGGCGCGGGCGGCGGCGATGCCTTCCAGCACCTTGGCGACATCGCCGTGGCGGGTGATGTAGCGGAAGGTGTCCGGATCGCGGCTGTCGAGGCTGACGTTGATACGGCGGATGCCGGCGGCGAACAGTGCCTCGGCATGTTCCGCAAGGCGCGTGCCGTTGGTGGTGAGGGTGAGCTCGTCGAGCGCCGTGCCGACATGCCGGCCCAAGCGGCGGGCGAGATCGATCATGTCGCGGCGGACCAGCGGTTCACCGCCGGTCAGCCGGATCTTCCGGACGCCGCGGGCGATGAAGCGCTCGGCGATCAGCGCGATCTCGTCGAGGCTGAGCACGGCGTCGCGCGGCAGGAAGGTCATCTGCTCGGACATGCAATAGCGGCAGCGCAAGTCGCAGCGGTCGGTGACCGAAATGCGCAGATAGCGGATCGCGCGACCATGGCGATCCACCAGAGCATCGGGCGCAAGGGCAGGATCGAAGGCCATGCAGCTTGGGTAAGCACTCCGGCGCATGCAAACAACCCTTGCGATGGCGGTTGCCGACGGTAGCGGCTATCGATCGGCGATGGATGAAGAGTTCACGATCGTTCAGACCAATGCGGCAGCCCCCGAAACACCGGTTTTCGTGCTGTCCTTCCGCCAACGCGACGAGGTGGCGGCTGCCGCAGCCGGCGGGGGCTGGCGAGTCGTGGCGGCGCGGCGCAGCGAAGGGCTGGAGACGCGGTTCCTGGCGAGCGGCGCGGCGGTGGCGGTGATCGACGCTCGGGGCGCCATGACCGACGGGCTCGATGCGGCCAAGATATTGGGGCCGACGATCGAGGCGCATGGCGCGGCGATGCTGATCCTCGTCTCGCAGAGCGACACGGTGCACATGCAGCGCTTCTACGACGCAGGCGCGACCCATTTCCTGGGCAGTCCGATGTCGTCAGCGGCGATGGCGCACGCGATCCGCTTCGCGCAGCGCCACGTCGAGCGGCTGGCCGGCTGGCTGGGGCAGGGGACCGGCAGCAGCGATCCGCTCGGCTGGCGCTACGATCGCGAGATGGGATCGCTGGAGATGACGCCGGCGCTGGCGACGATGCTCGACCTGCCCGAGGCGCCGGGCATCCGGGCGATGCTCGCACGGCTCGACCCGGCGGACCGAAAGCTGGCGCGGGCAGCGCTGCGACGGCTGGGCGGCGATGGCGGCTCGACGGCCTTCGCGCACGACCTGTCGGGCGTCGGTCGGGTGGTACAGCATCTGCAATATGATGCTGAATCGGGACGGCTGGATGCGCTGGTGGAGGCGCTCGGACTCGCGCCCGACGCGGGTGCAGCGGTGCGTGACGCGCTGACCGGCGCGCGCGACGGGCCCAGCGCGCGGCGCTGGATCGACCGACGGCTGGAGGAGGGCAATGCGATCGGGCTGGTGCTGATCGGCCTCACCCGATTTGACACGGTCAATACTGCCTATGGTCGCCCCGCCGGCGATGAGCTGCTGCGTGGCGTGTCGCGGCGCGTGGCCGACGTGGCGCGCGAAACGCTGGGCAAGGATGCGGTCGTCGCGCGTATCGGCGGGTCGGACTTCCTGGCGGCGAGCGTCGATCCGGGCAGCAAGGCGCTGGCAGGCGCGGCGGATCGCATGGCCGAGGCGCTGGCGCGGCCATTCGTCGCCGGCGGCGAGCTTGCACATCTCGGCGCGAAACTGGTGACCGCGGAAAGCATTGCCGCGGATACGGCGGGTAGCCTGCTGCGGCGAGCGAGCGAGGCGCTGCTGGGCGACGGACCGGCGGCGGCGCAGAGCGGACCGCCGCTGGAGGCGCTGGTCGGCGATTTGCGCAAGGGCATCGACCGCGGCGAGATCGGCGTGCGTTTCCAGCCTCAGGTGGCGATCGCCACCGGGCAGATGATCGGTGTCGAGGCGTTGGCGCGCTGGCAGCATCCCCAATATGGCGAGATCGGCGCCGAGCCGCTGTTCGCCGCGGCCGAGCGGGCAGGGCTGGAGAGCCTCCTCAGCGATCATATCCAGAAACGGGCACTGACGGTGGCGGCGCTCTGGCCGCAGACGCTCAGCAAGCTCAGACTCTCGATCAACGTCACGGCAGCGGATGTCGGGCGGCCGGGATTCGCCGACAGCCTGCTCGGCCGGATCGACGCGAGCGGTTTCCCCCGGAACCGGCTGACGATCGAGATCACCGAAAGCGGGATCATGGCCGATCTGAGCGAAGCGGCGCGACTGCTCTCGGAGCTGCGCACCGCGGGATGCCGGGTGGCGATCGACGATTTCGGCACGGGTTATTCGAGCCTGGCCTATCTCAAGGCCTTGCCGCTCGACTATCTCAAGATCGACAAGAAGCTGAGCCAGGACATCACCGGTTCGCACCGAGACCGGATCGTGGTGCGCGGCGTGATCGACATGGCGCGTTCGCTGGGGCTTTCGGTGGTCGCCGAGGGGGTCGAGACCGAGGCGCAGCTGGATATGTTGGCCAAGGAAGGGTGCCAGTATTTCCAGGGCTTCCTGTGTTCGCCACCGATCGACGTGCCGGCGCTGGCAACCTTGGCGCGCGACTGGTGAGCGGCGGCGGGGGCGACGTTTCCGGCGTCTGGTATGGGCGCTGGAACTCGACCGATCCGGACGTCTATCCCAACAGCTTCATCGCGGTGCTGGAGGAGGCGGGCGGCGCGGTGGACGGCAGCGTGAGCGAGCCCGATCTGCACGGCTCGGCGCCGCTCAATGCTAAGATCAGCGGCGGGCGATCGGGCGCGCAGATCCACTGGATCAAGCAATATGACGGCGGACGCCTGTCTCACGCGGTCTATTATGCCGGTCTGGTCAATGACGACGCAACCGAGATCAGCGGCGGTTGGCGACTCGAGCATTGGAGCGGCAGCTTCACGATGCAGCGTGAGAAATTCTCTATCGAGGAGCTCGAGGGCGAGCAGGAGATCGTGCTGACGAGTGGTGATTCGAACCTGAAGCCGTAGCTGGTTAGCCGAAGCTCACTCGCGCGCCCTCATCGCAGGTCCGCGCGGAGATCGCGTACCCCGCCCGACGCGCTAAGGACTAAGGCCCTTAACCCGCCGCCTTGGCCAGCCCCCGCGACAATTGCAGCGCCCCGTGCAGCCGCGCCTTGGGATTCGCCCAGGCGCGCGTGATCACCAGCTTCATGTCGGGGCGCAGGCGCGCCGTGCCGTCGAGCTTGTCGACATAGGCGAGCAGGCCGGGGACGTTCGGGAACTTGTCGTCGTGGAAGGTGACGAGCGCGCCCTTGGGGCCGACATCGAGCTTGGCGATGCAGGCGGTCTTGGCATTGAGCTTCGCCTCGATCAGCTGGAGGAGATTGTCGGTCGGCTCGGGCAGCTTGCCGAAGCGGTCGATCATCTCGGCGGCGAAGCTCTCGATCCCGGCCTTGTCCTCGACCTCGTTCAGACGGCGATAGAGCCCCATGCGCAGGTCGAGATCGGGGACATAGTCCTCCGGGATCATGATCGGCGCATCGACGGTGATCTGCGGGCTCAGATCGCGCGGACGCTCGTCGCGCAGGCCGCCGGCCTTGGCGTCCATGATCGCCTCTTCCAGCATCGACTGGTAGAGCTCGTAGCCGACCTCCTTGATATGGCCGGACTGCTCGTCGCCAAGCAGGTTGCCCGCGCCACGGATGTCGAGATCGTGGCTGGCGAGCTGGAAGCCGGCGCCCAGCGATTCGAGATCGGACAGGACCTTGAGCCGCTTGTCGGCGGCCTCGGTCATCTGCCGCTCGGGCGGGGTGGTGAGATAGGCATAGGCGCGGGTCTTGGCTCGCCCGACGCGGCCGCGGATCTGGTAGAGCTGGGCGAGGCCGAACTTGTCGGCGCGGTTGACGATCAGCGTGTTGGCGCTCGGGATATCTAGGCCGGACTCGATGATCGTGGTCGAGACCAGCACGTCGTATTTGCGGTCGTAGAAGGCGGACATGCGCTCCTCGACCTCGGTCGGCGCCATCTGGCCGTGCGCGACGACATAGGTGATCTCGGGCACGTCCTCGCGCAGGAACTTCTCGATATCGGGCAGATCGGCGATGCGCGGGGTGACGAAATAGGCCTGACCGCCGCGATAATGCTCGCGGAGCAGCGCCTCGCGCAGCACCACGGGATCCCAGGGCATGACATAGGTGCGCACCGCGAGGCGGTCGACCGGCGGGGTCTGGATCACCGACAGCTCGCGCAGGCCCGACATCGCCATCTGCAGCGTGCGCGGGATCGGCGTGGCGGTGAGGGTGAGGACATGGACGTCCGCCTTCATCGCCTTGAGCCGCTCCTTGTGGGTGACGCCGAAGCGCTGCTCCTCGTCGACGATGACCAGGCCGAGCCGCTTGAACTCGACCGACTTGGACAGCATCGCGTGGGTGCCGATGACCACGTCGATCGTGCCGTCGGTGAGGCCCTCCTTGGTCGCCTTGCTCTCGGCAGCGGGGACGAGGCGCGAGAGGCGGCCGATGTTGAGCGGGAAGCCCTGGAAGCGCTCGACGAAGTTGCGGTGATGCTGGCGCGCCAGGAGCGTGGTGGGGCAGACCACCGCGACCTGCTGGCCGGCCATCGCGGCGACGAAGGCAGCGCGGAGCGCGACCTCGGTCTTGCCGAAGCCGACATCGCCGACGATCAGCCGGTCCATCGGCCGGCCTGCGGCAAGATCGCCGAGCACGTCGTTGATCGCGCGATCCTGATCGTCGGTCTCCTCATAGGGGAAGCGATCGACGAACGCGGGATAGCCGCCATGATCGGGCTCGAGCACCTCGCCCGGGCGCACGGCGCGCAGGGC
>JBEVLV010000157.1:0-15464 GCA_040508955.1 Sphingomonas sp.
CAGGCAGAGCACCGTCATCGTATCGAAGCGGTGGCCGAGGAAGCCGATCGTCGAGCCGGCCATGTGCGGCGCGGCGGCGAGGATCGTCGGGATGTCGATCGTGCCGAACACCAGGAAGGTGCCGAAGATGCCGAGCATGAAGCCGAGATCGCCGACGCGGTTGACCACGAACGCCTTGATCGCCGCGGCATTGGCCGAAGGCTTGCGGAACCAGAAGCCGATCAGGAGATAGGACGCCAGGCCCACGCCTTCCCAGCCGAAGAACATCTGGACCAGGTTGTTCGCGGTCACGAGCATCAGCATCGCGAAGGTGAACAGCGAGAGATAGGCGAAGAAGCGCGGCTGGTCCGGATCCTCGTCCATATAGCCCCAGCTATACAGATGGACGAGCGACGAGACGCTGGTGACGACGACCAGCATCACCGCGGTCAGCGCGTCGACGCGCAGCTCCCAGTTCACGCTCATCGTGCCGCTGGTGATCCAGTGGAGCACCGGCGCGACGGTCGGCTCGGCCGTCCCCGCCATATAGGACAGGAAGATCGGCCAGGAGAGCGCGCACGCCGCGAACAGCGACAGCGTCGTCACCGCCTTCGGCAGCACGCTCCCGAACGCCTTGTTCGAGAAGCCCGCAACGACTGCCGCGAGCAGCGGCAGGAATACGATGAAATGAATCGCCGACATCAGCCCTTCATCCGATTGACGTCGTCGACCGAGATCGTGCCCCGGCTACGGAAATAGATGACGAGAATGGCGAGCCCGATCGCGGCCTCGCCGGCGGCGACGGTCAGCACGAACATCGCGAAGACCTGGCCCACCAGGTCGCCGAGGAATGCCGAGAACGCCACCAGGTTGAGGTTCACCGCCAACAGGATCAGCTCGATCGCCATCAGGATGACGATCAGGTTCTTGCGGTTCATGAAGATGCCCAGCACGCCGAGCGTGAAGAGGATCGCCGAGACGACGAGATAGTGCGTGAGGGAGATCATAGCTCGACCCCCTGCCCAACCGGCGGGTTCATGTTGCGGGTCGCATCCTTCGAGCGGCGGTTGATCTGGCGCGAGACGTTCTGCGGGCGGACGTCGCTGCGCTGGCGATAGGTGAGCACGATCGCGCCGATCATCGCCACCAGCAGCACCAGCCCGGCGCCCTCGAAGACGAACAGGTAGCGTGTGTAGAGCAGCCGCCCGATCGCCTCGATGTTAGGCACCGCGGCATCGATCGGCGCGACGCGACGGCCCAGCGACAGCGTGCCGGCGGTCCAGGCGCCCACCGCGACGATGATCTCGGCGACCAGCGCGATCGCGAGCAGCACGCCGACCGCGGCATAGCGGGCGACGCCGGCGCGCAGCTCGGCGAAGTCGATGTTGAGCATCATCACGACGAACAGGAAGAGCACCGCGACGGCACCGACATAGACGATCACCAGCAGCATCGCGATGAACTCGGCGCCGACGAGCACCATGAGCCCGGCGGCGTTGAAGAACGCCAGGATGAGCCAGAGCACCGAATGCACCGGATTGCGCGACAGGATGGTCATCGCCCCGGAGGCGATCACGACCAGCGCGAAGAGATAAAAGGCGAGAAGCTGGATCACGGAATCGGATTGCCCCTGAAGATTGCGGTGCGCTTAACGGTACGGTGCATCGGCGGCAAGGTTCGCGGCGATCGCGCGTTCCCAGCGGTCGCCGTTGGCGAGCAGCTTTTCCTTCTGGTAGATCAGCTCCTCGCGCGTTTCGGTCGCGAATTCGAAGTTCGGCCCCTCGACGATCGCATCGACGGGGCACGCCTCCTGGCACAGCCCGCAATAGATGCACTTGGTCATGTCGATGTCGTAGCGCGTGGTGCGGCGGCTGCCGTCCTCGCGCGGCTCGGCCTCGATCGTGATCGCCAGCGCCGGGCACACCGCCTCGCACAGCTTGCACGCGATGCAGCGCTCTTCGCCATTGGGATAGCGGCGCAGCGCATGCTCGCCGCGGAAGCGGGGCGAGATCGGGTTCTTCTCGTACGGATAGTTGATCGTCGCCTTGGGCTTGAAGAAATACTTCAAGGTCAGCCAGTGCGCCTTGAGGAACTCCCACAGCGTGTAGGAACGGATGATCTGGGCGACGCTCATGCGGGGACTCCGACACGGGTCAACATCAGGAACCCGGAGACGAGGAAGACGAAGAACAGCGACAGAGGCAGGAAGATCTTCCAGCCCAGGCGCATCAGCTGGTCGTAGCGATAGCGCGGGACGGTCGCCTTCACCCAGCTGAACACGAAGAAGAAGAACAGGATCTTGGCGAAGATCCAGATGATGCCCGGCACATAGTAGAGCGGCGCCCAGTCGAACGGCGGCAGGTAGCCGCCCCAGAACAGGGTGGCATTCAGCGCACACATCAGCAGCACGTTGGCATACTCGCCGAGCCAGTAGAGCGCGAAGGCCATCGACGAATATTCGGTCTGGTAGCCCGCGACGAGCTCGCTCTCGGCCTCGGTCAGGTCGAACGGCGCGCGCTGCGTCTCGGCGAGCGACGAGATGAAGAACACTACCGCCATCGGGAACAGCAGCGGATTGAAGCCATAGCCGTTGATGAAGCCGTACAGCCCCTTCTGCCCCTCGACGATGCCGCCCAGGTTGAAAGTACCGGCCCACAGCACGACCGAGATCAGCACGAAGCCGATCGAGACTTCATAGCTCACCATCTGCGCGGCGGCGCGGATCGCCGAGTAGAAGGGATATTTCGAGTTGGACGACCAGCCGGCCAGGATGATGCCGTACACGCCGAGCGACGAGGCGGCGAGGATGTAGAGCAGGCCGACATTAATGTTCGACAGCGCGACGCCCGCCTGGAACGGCACCACCGCCCATACGATCAGCGCGACCGTGAAGGTGATGATCGGCGCGATCAGGAACAGGGTCTTGTTCGCACTCGACGGGATGATGGTTTCCTGGAGGAAGACCTTCAGGCCGTCGGCGAACGACTGCAGCAAGCCGAGCGGGCCGACGACGTTCGGCCCGCGGCGCAACGCCATCGCCGCCCAGATCTTGCGATCGGCATAGATGATCATCGCCACCGCCAGCATCAGCGGCAGGGCGATCACCAGGGTGTCGATGATCGTGGCGATGAACCACGCCCAGCCGAACGGCAGGCCGAGATAGGTGAACCAGGAGGTCATTCCGCCGCCTCCGCGAAATCTTCGCCATGGACCAGTTCGGCCGAGCAGCGCTGCATCGTCGGGGACGCGCGGCAGATGGCGTTGGTGAGATAGAAGTCGGCGATCGGATGGCCGACCGGGCCCGAGGCCGAAGCGGCGAGCGCCGGCGGCGCCCAGTCGTAGCGGACCAGCCCTTCCGCGGCCAATCCGGGCACGTCCTTGCCCATGTCCGCACGCAGCTCCTCGAACGTGTCGAACGGCAGCGTGTGGCCAAGCTTCTCGGAGAGTGCGCGCAGGATCGTCCAGTCCTCACGCGCGTCGCCGGGCGCGAACACCGCGCGGTCGGCGCGCTGCACGCGGCCTTCCAGGTTCACATAGGTGCCCGGCTTCTCGGCATAGGTCGCACCCGGCAGCACGACGTCCGCGTGATGCGCGCCCTTGTCGCCATGATGGCCGATATAGACCTTGAAGCTCTTGTCGAACTTGGCGAAATCAACCTCGTCCGCGCCCAGGAAGAAGGCCAGCTTCGGCGCGGCCGCGACGATATCGGCGATGCCGCCCTTCTGCGCATAGCCGAGCATCAGCCCACCCATCCGCGCCGCGGCGGTGTGGACGACGTTGAAGCCGTTCCAGCCGTCCTTGACCGCGTGCAGCGCCTTGGCGAGCGCCAGCGCCGGACCATGCCCGTCCTTGAGCGCGCCCGGGCCGACGATCACCACCGGACGCTCCGCCTTGGCGAACGCGTCAGCGGCACCGTCGGGCAGCGTGCCGAGCAGCGACAGGTCGTCGCCCAGCCATTCGATCTTGTAGGTCAGGTCGACCTCGGGACCGATCCCGAAGACCTTCGCGCCCTTCTTGATCGCCTTGCGGATGCGGGTGTTCACCAGCGGCGCTTCCCAGCGCAGGTTCGAACCCACCAGCAGGATCGCGTCGGCATTCTCGATCTCGGCGATCGTGGTGTTGAACGCCACCGCGCCGAGATTGGTCACGTCATAGGCCATGCCGGTCTGGCGACCTTCGAGCAGGTCGGAACCGAGCGACTTCACCAGCACCTTGGCGGCGTACATCGTCTCGCAATCGAGCAGGTCGCCGGCGATCGCCGCGACGCTCGACCCGGCCTTCACCGCCGCGATCGCATCGAACGCCTCGTCCCAGCTCGCCTCGACCAGCTTGCCGCCCTTGCGGACGAACGGCTTGTCGAGGCGGCGGCGGACCAGGCCGTCGACATGGTAGCGCGTCTTGTCGTGCGCCCACTCCTCGTTGACGTTCTCGTTGATCCGCGGAAGCACGCGCATCACCTGGCGGCCGCGCGCGTCGAGGCGGATGTTGGTGCCAACGGCATCCATCACGTCGATCGACAGGTTCCGCTTCAGCTCCCAGGGGCGATATTCGAACGCCACCGGCTTGTGGGTCAGCGCGCCGACCGGGCAGAGATCGACCACATTGCCGGAAAGCTCGGAGTGGAAGGCCTTTTCCAGATAGGTCGTGATCTGCATGTCCTCGCCGCGATAGATCGCGCCGATATCCTCCACGCCGGCGACTTCCTCGCCGAAGCGGACGCAGCGGGTGCATTGGATGCAGCGGGTCATGATCGTCTTGACGATCGGACCCATATATTTCTCGGTCACCGCCCGCTTGTTTTCGGTGTAGCGGCTGTGCCCGCGACCATAGGCCAGGCTCTGGTCCTGCAGGTCGCACTCGCCACCCTGATCGCAGATCGGGCAATCGAGCGGATGGTTGATCAGCAGGAATTCCATCACGCCCTCGCGCGCGGCCTTCACCATCGCGCTGTCGGTGCGGATTTCCTGGTTGTCGGCGGCAGGCAGCGCGCACGAGGCCTGGGGCTTGGGCGGCCCCGGCTTCACCTCGACCAGGCACATGCGGCAGTTGCCGGCGATCGACAGCCGCTCGTGATAACAGAAACGCGGAATCTCCTTCCCCGCGGCCTCGCAGGCCTGGAGCACGGTGGCGACCGCGGGCACCTCAACTTCGATTCCGTCTACCTTCAGCTTGGGCATTACTCTGCTGCTTCCATCATCGGCGCCTCGCCGGTGCCGTTGCGCTCGTTGATCCGCCGCTCGATCTCGGGGCGGAAGTGCCGGATCAGGCCCTGGATCGGCCACGCCGCCGCGTCGCCGAGCGCGCAGATGGTGTGACCCTCGACCTGCTTGGTGACCTGCTGCAGCGTGTCGATCTCGCTGATATCGGCATCGCCGGTGCGCAGCCGCTCCATCACGCGCCACATCCAGCCGGTGCCCTCGCGGCACGGCGTGCACTGGCCGCAGCTCTCATGCTTGTAGAAATAGGACAGGCGCGAGATCGCCCGGACGATGTCGGTCGACTTGTCCATGACGATCACCGCCGCGGTGCCCAGGCCCGAGCCCAGCGCGCGCAGGCCGTCGAAATCCATCGGGCAGTCCATGATCTGCGCCGCCGGAACCAGCGGCACCGAGGAGCCACCCGGGATCACCGCGAGCAGATTGTCCCAGCCGCCGCGGATGCCGCCGCAATGCTTCTCGATCAGCTCGCGGAACGGAATGCTCATCGCTTCCTCGACCACGCAGGGCTTTTCGACATGGCCCGAGATCTGGAAGAGCTTGGTGCCGCGGTTGTTCTCCGCGCCGAAGCTGGCGAACCATTCCGGCCCGCGCCGCAGAATCGTCGGCGCCACCGCGATCGACTCGACATTGTTCACCGTGGTCGGGCAGCCATAGAGGCCCGCACCTGCCGGGAACGGCGGCTTCAGGCGCGGCTGGCCCTTCTTGCCCTCCAGGCTCTCGAGCATCGCGGTCTCTTCGCCGCAGATGTACGCGCCGGCGCCGCGATGGACGAAGACGTCGAAGTCATAGCCCGAACCGCAGGCATTCTTGCCGATCAGCCCGGCCGAATAGGCTTCGGCCACGGCGGCGAACAGCGTCTCCGCCTCGCGGATATATTCGCCGCGGATGTAGATATAGGCCGCGCGTGCGCGCATCGCGAAGCCGGCGACCAACGCGCCCTCGATCAGCACGTGCGGATCGTGGCGGATGATCTCCCGGTCCTTGCACGAGCCCGGCTCGGATTCGTCGGCGTTGATCACCAGGAAGTTGGGACGATCGGCACGCGGCTCCTTGGGCATGAAGCTCCACTTCATGCCGGTCGGGAAGCCCGCGCCGCCGCGGCCGCGCAGCCCCGACGCCTTCATCTTGTCGATGATCGTGTCCGCGCCCAGCTCGAGCAGCGCCTTGGTGTTGTCCCAGGTGCCGCGCTTCTGCGCAGCCGCCAGATTCCACGGCTGATAGCCGTAGAGATTGGTGAAGATGCGATCCTTGTCGGCGAGCATCAGCGGCCCTTCCCAACCATCTTTTCAAACAGGAAATATGCGGCCACCGCCAGGCCGATCAGGACAGCCAGTCCGATCAGCTTGAACGCGACCTTCAGCACGAAGCCCAGCACGACGATGCCGCCGATGATCGCCAGGATGACGAAGAGGATATTGTCGTTCCTCACGCCCATTCGCCCCGGTAATCATGGTTCTCGGTCACCATCGCGGTGAGCGAAGTCGGACCGCCCGACGGCTCCACCGTGTGGCGGCCGGGCTCCTGGGTGCCGGTCTTGGGGCTCTCGCCTCGGGCCAACGCGTCGAGGATCGCGATCGTGCGATCGTAATCCAGGTCCTCGTAATTGTCGTCGTTGATCTGGACCATCGGCGCCGACGAGCAATTGCCCATGCACTCGACCTCGGTGAGCGTGAACAGCCCGTCCTCGGTGGTATGGCCCTTCTTCATGCCGCGGCTCTTGCACGCCGCCATCACGTCGTCCGAGCCGCGCAGCATGCACGGCGTCGTGCCGCAGACCTGCACATGATAGCGGCCGGTCGGCACCATGTTGAACATGGTGTAGAAGCTCACGACCTCGAACACGCGGATGTAGGGCAACGACAGCTCGCGCGCGACGAACTCGATCACCGGTACGGGCAGCCAGCCCTGGGTATTGGTCTCGGCGCCGACCTGGCGCTGGGCGAGATCGAGGAACGGCAAGGTGCACGACATCTGCCGGCCCGCCGGATAGCGGGCGAGGATTTCCTTCGCCTTCTCGGCATTCTCCGGCGTCCAGGCGAAATTGCCCCAGCGCGCGCGGGTCTCTGCCTCATCGGGAAGTTGGGGAAGATCGGCCATCAGCGAATGAACTCCACCCGATCGACCTTGTCGTCGGAGAACGTATAGATAGACATCACCTCGAAGGGCTCGGCCTCGGGCGAGCGCGCGACCTTCTCGTGCAGCACGACGGTGTCGCCCAGCGCGTAGGAAGTGAGGATTTCCGCGCGATTTCCCGGAAACTCGGCGAACATCGCCTTCAGCCCCGAGCGCACGCCTTCGCGACCTTCGCGCAGCACGGCGCCGCGATAATTCGCCTCGCACGCGCCATCGGTCATCAGCGCGACATAGCCGTCCGCGTCCTGCGCGTTGTAGCGCTCGATCATCGCGTGCGCGGCGGCGATACGCTGATCGACGTGGAGAGAATGTGCGTTAGCCATTTATCCTGCCATCCTTTTGAGGCAGTTGGCTATACTTTCCTGACTGCAATATCAGTTGCGACACGCTTCCCGCCTTAAACACCATGGTCGACTGCACTTCTTCGTGACCAGCCCAATCGCCGGAGCAGGAAAATTCAGTGACAACATATGATTCACCCGGCGTGGAAGATCCGTCCGGGTTGCGCACAGGCATATCTTCGATACGCATCTCCTTACACTCAGAAAGGATATGCTTTAGTTCAATCGAGGTGAGGCCACGGGGCTGAGCAGGCCGTTCTACCACGGATAATTCAACGCCGGTCGGCACCGAGCCACGCCTTGCATCACCAAAAAAGATCATCGCAGCAGGCACATTGCTTTCATCGTATGCCGCGTGCGGCACCGATAAAACACCCAGCGCAAGAAGGGACACGGCTATCACCGGTCGCACTCCCCGAACACGATATCCAACGCGCCCAGGATCGCGGTGATGTCGGCGAGCATGTGCCCCTTCGACATGAAGTCCATCGCCTGGAGGTTGCTGATCGCGGTCGGGCGGACCTTGCAGCGGTACGGCTTGTTGGTGCCGTCGCTCACCAGATAGACGCCGAACTCGCCCTTGGGGCTCTCGGTCGCGACATACACCTCGCCCGCAGGCACGTGATAGCCTTCGGTGAAGAGCTTGAAGTGGTGGATCAGCGCTTCCATCGACTGCTTCATCTCGCCGCGCTTCGGCGGCGCGACCTTGCGATCGAGCGAGAGCACGGGGCCCTCGGGCATGTCGCGCAGGCACTGCTTCATGATCCGCGCCGACTGGCGGACCTCCTCCACGCGCACCATGAACCGGTCGTAGCAGTCGCCGCGCGTGCCGACCGGGATATCAAACTCCATGCGGTCGTACACGTCATAGGGCTGTGAGCGACGCAGGTCCCACGGAATGCCCGCGGCGCGGATCATCGGGCCGGAAAAGCCCCATTTGATCGCGTCGTCGCGGCTCACCACCGCGATGTCGACATTGCGCTGCTTGAAGATGCGGTTCTCGGCGACCAGGCTGATCGCGTCCTCGAACAGGCGCGGCAGGCGCGTGTCGAGCCAGTCGGCGATATCGGTCAGCAGCTTGAGCGGCACGTCCTGGCGGACGCCGCCGACGCGGAAATAGTTCGAGTGCATGCGCGCGCCCGAGGCGCGCTCGAAGAAGTTGAGGCAGTCCTCGCGGATCTCGAACAGCCACAGGTTCGGCGTCATCGCGCCGACGTCCATCACGTGCGAACCGAGGTTCAGCATGTGATTGCAGATGCGGGTCAGCTCGGCGAAGAACACGCGCAGATACTGGCCGCGCAACGGCACCTCGAGATCGAGCAGCTTCTCCACCGCCAGCACGAAGCTGTGCTCCATGCCCAGCGGGGAGCAATAATCGAACCGGTCGAAATAGGGCAGCGCCTGAGTGTAGGTCTTGTACTCGATCAGCTTCTCGGTGCCGCGATGGAGCAGGCCGATATGCGGATCGATGCGCTCGATTATCTCGCCATCCAGCTCGGTGACGAGGCGCAGCACGCCGTGCGCCGCAGGGTGCTGCGGGCCGAAATTGATCGTGTAGTTCGCGATCGCGGTGTCGCCCGGCTCCGGCTTGCCGCCGTCCGTGCGGCCCTCAATCTCGTCGAGATACTCAGCCATCCGGGTTTGCCTTCTTCGCGCGCGATGCTCGCGGCTTCTTCACGACATCGGGATCGGCGGGCGCCGGACCCGCATCGGGGCCCGGTTTGCCCGCGCCGCTCTCGGCCGTGCTGTCGGTGGTCTTGGGCTTGCGCACGCGCGGCTTGACCGTCTTCGCAGCCGGCGCATCGGCCTTGACGATCTCGTCGGCGGTCAGCGGCGTCGGCGCACCCTTGGCCTCGGGCTGGGCTGCCGGAGCAGGCGCTGCCGCTGCGGGAGCAGGCGTCGGCGCGGGAGCAGGTGCCGGAGCGGGCGGCGGCGGAGGCGGCGCGGCCGCCTTCTCGTCGCCCGGCAGCACGTATTTCGCGCCTTCCCAGGGGCTCATGAAGTCGAAGTTGCGGAAATCCTGCGCGAGCCGCACCGGCTCGTACACGACGCGCTTCGCTTCTTCCGAATAGCGCAGCTCGACATAGCCGGTCTGCGGGAAATCCTTGCGGAGTGGATGGCCGACGAAACCAGAGTCGGTCAGGATGCGGCGCAGGTCGGTGTTCCCGTCGAACAGCACGCCGTACATGTCGTACACTTCGCGCTCGAGCCAGCCGGCGACCGGCCAGATGTCGGTCACCGACGGCACCGGCTTTTCCTCGTCGGTGGTCACGCGGATACGGATGCGGTGGTTCCGGGTGAACGACAGCAGCTGGTAGACCACGTCGAAGCGTTCGGCCCGATCGGGATAGTCCGCGCCGGCGATCTCGCTGAGCTGCTGATATTCCAGGCCCGGCGTGTCGCGCAGCAGCAGCATCGCCTCGACCAGCGATTCCCGCGCCACGGTCAGCGACACCTCGCCCACGGCGTCCTTGCTCTCGACGAGCATCGCGCCGAGCGCGCGCCCGGCCAGTTCGATCACGCCGTCATTGGCGGCATATGCAGGTGCGGGCGCCCTCACCGTTCGATCGTCCCCGAACGGCGGATCTTCCGCTGGAGCTGCATCACGCCATAGAGCAGGGCCTCGGCGGTCGGCGGGCAACCGGGGACATAGATGTCCACGGGCACGATCCGGTCGCAGCCACGCACGACGCTGTAGCTATAGTGATAATAGCCGCCGCCATTCGCGCACGAGCCCATCGAGATGACGTATTTCGGCTCGGACATCTGGTCGTACACGCGACGAAGCGCCGGGGCCATCTTGTTGCACAGCGTTCCGGCGACGATCATCACGTCCGACTGGCGCGGCGATGCCCGCGGTGCGGCGCCGAAGCGCTCCATGTCGTAGCGCGGCATGTTGACGTGGATCATCTCGACCGCGCAGCACGCCAGGCCGAAGGTCATCCACCACAGCGAGCCGGTGCGGGCCCACTGGAACAGCTCCTCGGTCGAGGTGACCAGGAAGCCCTTGTCGCCGATCTCGGCGTTGATGTCGTTGAGAAAGCCGACATTCGGCAACGTGCCCGGGGGCGGCGGCACGGAAAGCTCTACTCCCATTCCAGTGCTCCTTTCTTCCAGGCATAAACAAGGCCGAGCGCGAGCTCGACGATGAAGATCATCATCGAGAACCACGCGGTCCACCCCAGATGGAAAACCGAAACGGCCCAGGGATAGAGGAACGCGGCCTCGAGATCGAAGATGATGAACAGGATCGCGACCAGATAGAATCGGACGTCGAACTGGCTCCGCGAATCCTCGAACGCGGGGAACCCGCATTCATATTCGGTGAGCTTCTCGGGCGTCGGCTGGTGGGCGCCGGTGAGCCGAGCCACGATCATCGGCAGGATCACGAAGGCGCTCGAAAGCACCAAGGCGACGCCGAGGAACAACAGGATCGGCAGATATTGCGATAGATCGACCAAAGTGCCTTCTCGCAGATGCGGAATTTGAGCCGGCTTTAGGACGGTGAACCGAGTGCGGCAAGGGCTAGAACCCTTGAGAATCATTCGCAATTAGCAGGAGCTGAACGGCGCGCTGTGGCTTCCATCCTCCCGCATTCCGTGACAATCTCGCCGCAACCGAAAATACGCGGTCGCCAGCAGCTCGATAGACCAGGGGGATTCTATGGCCGAGGCAGTGGGCGAATATTGCGATCTCGTCATGAAGGGCGGCATCACCAGCGGGTTGGTCTATCCCACTGCAGCGATCGCGCTGGCGAAGAAATATCGGTTCAAGAATGTCGGCGGCACCTCGGCCGGCGCGATCGCAGCCGCGGCATGTGCCGCTGCGGCGCTGGGAGAACGCCGAAAAGAGCTGTCGCGAACCGCACCGGCCGGTGCCGGTTTTGCCGGCCTCGAGAAGGTCGCGCACGATCTTTCGAGCCGGGGATTCATCTACCGGCTGTTCCAGCCGAGCTTCGGCTCGCGATCGGTCTATCACCTCCTCGTCGTCGCCACCGGCCGCAAGGGGCTCTTCTCCATCCTGTTCGGCGCGCTGCGGGCGATGACCTGGGCGGCCGGACTGGAGTTCGTCCTCGTCCTCGCGGCGCTCTTGGGGCTGGGCTATTGGATCGACGGATGGCCTGGGCTCTACGCCGCCGCCCTGCCCGCGATCCTCTGCGCCACTGCAGCCGGCAGCCTGTTCGGCCTGATGCGGGTCGCTCGCGTCGCCCGGCGCAATTTCATGGGCATATGCACCGGCATGGCGCCCCGGCCGCTGTTCGGCAAGGCGCGCCCAGCCCTCACCGAATGGCTGCATGGCATCATCCAGGCGCTGTCCGGGCAACCCGCGGACCAGCCGCTGCTCTTCGAGCATCTTTGGGGCGCCCCGCGCTATCCAGCCGAGCCGGCGACCGAGAAGACGCTCTCCCTACGCGTGATCACCACCAGCATTTCACACCACGAACCGCGCAGCCTGCCGATCGAGAAGAATGGCGGGCGCTTCTGGTTCCGCGAGGAGGATTTCGAACGCCTCTTTCCCAAGACGGTGGTGACCTGGATGATCGGCCCGGACCCCAAGCCCGTCGTCACCGAAGGAACGCGCTACTTCCCGCTTCCTGCCGAGGGCAAGCTGCCCGTCATCGTCGCTGCGCGGATGAGCCTCAGCTTCCCGCTGCTGGTCAGCGCGATCCCGCTCTTCGAGCCCGTGTTCGGCGAGAAGGTGATGCCCGCCGCGACCGAGACCCAGCCGCTGCCCAGGAAGCAGCTCGACGCCGTCGACGCTTTGGCGACCGGCGGCGATCGCGAGGGACGCCCGATCCCGGACGGCACGCCGTTCCGAATCTGCTGGTTCTCCGATGGCGGGATCAGCAGCAATTTCCCGATCCACCTGTTCGATGCGCCGCTGCCGCGCTGGCCCACCTTTGCCATCGACCTGGTCAATTGCACCACCGACGACGGGCCTGAGAGCCAGGTCGGCCTGCCCCAGAGCAACAACGAGGGCTGGCGCCCGCGCTACCAGTCGATCGCGCGCTGGCTGGCGCTAAGCGAATTGGGCGCCTTTCTGTTCGGGATCATCGGCACGATGCAGAACTGGCGCGACCTGCTCCAGTCGCGTGCGCCCGGCCATCGCGAGCGCATCGTCACCGTCCCGCTGACCAAGGCGCAGGGCGGCCTCAATCTCGACATGCCGGCCGAGATCCTCCGGGCGGTCGCGGACAAGGGAAACCAGGCCGGCGAAGCGCTATGGGCCTTCGACTTCGACAATCACTGGTGGATCCGCTGGCGCAACGTCGCCGGGACCAGCGAGCGCTTCCTCAACAGCTTCGCGGTGGGCGCCGCGCCGCCGATCTCGCAAAGCTATGCCAAGGCCTATCGCGCCGCGACCACCGGATCCGCCCCGCCCTCCTACAAGCTCACGCGCAAGGAGCATGCGGAGGCGCAGCAGCGCTTCTCGCTGCTTTCCAGCCTCGGCCAGAACTGGGGAACCACGACGCCTTCGCTGGCGAAGACTGCCCCGCGGCCGCAACCGCAGATGACGATCGCACCGACCTATTGAAGCTCAGGCGTTGCGCAGCGCGCCAGCAACCAGCTTGTGCAGCTTCGAATGGAGCACGTCGTTGCCGGCAAGGAACTGATTGCGCTGCATCGCCAGGTCCTGCCCGCGGAAATCGGTGACGAAGCCGCCCGCTTCCTTGATCAGCAGATAGCCTGCGGCGACGTCCCAGGGCTGGAGGTCCGATTCCCAGAAGCCGTCGAAGCGCCCGGCCGCGACCCATGCCAGGTCGAGCGACGCCGCGCCGAGCCGGCGGATACCCGCCACTTCGGGAGCGACCGCGCCGAAGATGCGGCTCCACTGCGCGAAATTGCCATGGCCCAGGAACGGGATGCCGGTCGCGATCAGCGCATCGGCCAGGTCGCGGCGCGCCGAGACGCGCAGCCGCTGGTCGGTCAGCCAGGCGCCGCGGCCCTTCTCGGCCCAGAAGCTCTCGTCGGTCAGCGGCTGGTAGATCAGGCCATGCGTGATCTCGGGCTTGCCCTGCGGACCGTTCGGGTCCTCGACCGCGATCGAGATCGCGAAATGCGGGATGCCGTGGAGGAAGTTGCTCGTGCCGTCGAGCGGATCGATGATCCAGCGCGGCTTGTCGGGATCGCCCTTGGTCTCTCCGCCTTCCTCGGCGAGGATGCCCCAGTCCGGCCGCGCCTTGCGCAGCTCCTCGACGATCGTCTCTTCGGCGCGCTTGTCAGCCATCGAGACGAAGTCGGCGGGGCCCTTGCGGCTCACCTGGAGGTGCTGGACCTCGTTGAAGTCGCGACGCAGGCGCGGCGCCGCCTTGCGGGCAGCGCGCTCCATGACGGTGAGAAGGCCGGAATGGGAAACCAAATTAACTTCTCCTCCCCTCCCGCTTGCGGGAGGGGTCGGGGGAGGGCCTGACAGTTCGAATAGCGAAGGGCGTGAGGCCTCGGACACGCCCTCCCCTAGCCCCTCCCGCACGCGGGAAGGGAACCGGAATCAGTCCGCGCGGCGGACGTAGGTCTGCTCGTACACGTCGACCACGATACGCGTGCCCGATGCGATGTGCGGCGGCACCATGATGCGCACGCCATTGTCGAGCACGGCCGGCTTGTAGCTGGACGACGCCGTCTGGCCCTTCACCACCGCATCGGCCTCGACGATCGTCGCCTCGATCGTGTCGGGCAGCTGCACCGAGATCGGGCGCTCGTCATAGAGCTCCATCACCACGTCCATGCCGTCCTGCAGGAAGGCCGCGGCATCGCCCAGGATGCCGGCGTCGAGCGTGATCTGGTCGTAGGTCGTCTTGTCCATGAACGTCAGCGCATCGCCGTCGCGGAACAGGAACTGGAAATCGGTGGTGTCGAGGCGCACGCGCTCGACCGTTTCCGCCGAGCGGAAGCGGACGTTGTTCTTGCGGCCGTCGATGAGGTTCTTCATCTCGACCTGCATGTAGGCCCCGCCCTTGCCTGGCTGGGTGTGCTGAATCTTGACGGCGCGCCAGATGCCGCCTTCATATTCGATGATGTTGCCGGGACGGATGTCCACGCCACTGATCTTCATGATCGAGACCTGTACCTGAGAAAGAGCGAGCGGGCCCTTTAGCCGCCGTCGGCGACTCTCGCAAGCAGCGGATAGGGATTGACGTTGGTCCCCTCCCACCAGCGCTCGCCAGGGCGCATGATCTTGATCTCGAAATGGAGGTGCGGCGCGCCGCCCGCGGCGCTGCCGGTATTGCCGACGGTGGCGATCCGCTCACCCTGGCGCACCGCCTGCTTCTCCGCCACGCCATAGCTGTCCAGATGGGCATAGTAGTGGATCGTGCCGCCATCCAGCGTCCGGATGTAGATCGTATGTCCGCCCGCATCGCTTTCGAAGATCTTTTCGACGGTTCCGCTTGCCGCGGCAAGAACCGGTGTGCCCTTCGGCGCCATGATGTCGATCGCGTGATGCTCGCGAACCCCGCCCCCACGGCTGTCGCCCCAGGTGTCGCTGAGCTGGTCGGCACGCACGCCCTGGACCGGAATGAGCAACGCACCCCGCGACGTCGCCCGCGTAGCTGCCTGCTCCATCACGGAAGTCTCAGTCGGCGGATTGAAGCGGATCTTCACCATCGACAGGAACATCGCCGCGAACAACAGCGCGAACAGCCCCAGGCCCCAGCCGATCCGCCTCACCAGCGTCATCGCATCAGTCCTGGAAGATCGCCGGCGTGCCCGGCTTGACCATCAACGCCAGCCGAGCCGCATCCCAGTTGGTCAGCCGGATGCACCCGTGGCTCTCGGTCCGCCCGATATTCTGC
>JBEVLV010000158.1:0-15280 GCA_040508955.1 Sphingomonas sp.
CGCGCCCGGCGTATTGGGAAGGTCGTCCCAGCCGGGCGCATAGGCGCCCGGCCGGTCGGCCATCGTGACCCCATATTCGGCAACGAAATTGGGGATGCCGGGATTGGGAAACAGGCTGGCGCCATCGCCATTATAGCCGACAAGATCGCCCAGCTTGTCGATCTCACCGCGCTGCGCGCCGTCGATCGACGCAGGACGGGTCGGATCGAGTTCGTGGCTCAGCGCGACCAGTTCTTTGAGCAGCCGGCGCACATCCGGCATTGTTTCCGCTTTGGCGAAGAACACCTCGTTGTCCATGCCCCACACCACGATCGACGGGTGATTGCGATTGATGCGGATCATCTCGGTCAGCTGCTGCTTGATGCTTGCCTCGAAATCCGCGCGATCGGCGACTTCGGTCGGATAAGCGGGCGCCCCCCAGGCATGCTTGAACCCGGCGGTTCCCCAAAACGACGCTTCGGACAGGAACAGCATGCCGATGCGATCGGTCGCCTCGGCGAAATACGGATCATGCGGATAGTGCGAGCCGCGGATGAAATCGAAGCCCGCATCCTTGATCAGCCGAACGTCGCGCTCGATCGCACCGTTGGTCACCGCATCGCCCCATCCGGCCTGATCCTGATGGACGTTGGCGCCCTTGAAGTAGCGGTGCTTGCCGTTGAGGAAAAAGCCGCGATCGGCGGTCCATTCGAACCAGCGGAAGCCGAACTCGGTTTCGAAGCGATCACGTTCCCGCCCGGCGACGTTCAGCGTGGTGACGGTGCGGTACATGACCGGCGTCTCCGGGCTCCACAGTTTTGGCCGCGCGATCGGCGCCGACAGCTGCTTCGCGATCAGCATCGCGCCGGGCCCGACGGCCACGCGTGTATCGGGCAGCGTCGCGACTGCGTGGCCGGCGGCATCGACCACGCGAGTCCTGACGACGACGGCGGCGGGCACGGCGCCATCATTGCGTACTTCGGTCTCGACCGCGACCTTGCCCGACGCGACGGAGAGGTCGGGCGTGGTGACGCGCGTACCCGTCCACGGCACGTGCACGGCATCGGACGTGACTAGCCATACGTCGCGGTACAGTCCGCCGCTGAATACATGCTCGCCCGCGCGCGGCGCCAGCGTGCCCTGCCATTCATTGTTGACCTTGACCGCGACGACATTCCTGCCCGACTTGAGCGCGCGGGTGATGTCGACCGGGAACCCGGTATAGCCACCGCGATGGTGGCCGACCTCGACACCGTTCACATAAACGCGTGCGTCTTGAAACGCGCCTTCGAACTCGAGCGAATAAAGCTTGCCCGGCGTGACCGCAGGCAGCGTGAAGCTTTTCCGGTACCAGCCATCACCGACATAGAAATCCGGCGCTCGGAAATAGGGTATGGAAAAGCTGTGGGGCAGCCCGACGCGTTCCCAGCCGGCATCGTTGAAATCGGACGCGGCGGCACCCTCTACCTTGCCCAGCCTGAACTGCCAGTCGGCATTGAAATTGGTGCGGTTGCGTCCGGCATCGGCTGTAGCGATGCGCGGCACCTGCGCCAGGGCAGGTTGCGATCCGATCGCGCCCACCATCATCGCCGCCAGCACACAGACAGCCCGCACCATGCCGATCACCCGCACAACTCTCTCCGTCATGGCGGCGGAATCAGGCCCTGCCGCGCCAATCGATCTTATCGCCCAAGATTTCATCTTTGAAAAATGATTTTCTCCAGTGAAATAGGACGATAGGGTCGCGTCCAATCATGTCGTAAGGAAATGGGAGAGCGGCGGTGGATCGTGGGGCGCCACCCCAAGCAAGCGCCAGCTGGCGTGGCAACGGCTGGAGATGTACGCCTTCGTCCATTTCACGGTGAACACCTTCACCGACAAGGAATGGGGCTATGGCGACGAGAGCCCGCGATCTTCAATCCGACCGCGTTCGATGCCAACCAGATCGTCGGCGCCGCCAAGTCCGCTAACCTCAGAGGCATCGTGCTCACCGCCAAGCACCACGACGGCTTCTGCCTGTGGCCGCCGCTTACCGAACACTGCACCCGCAACAGCCCGTACAAGGGCGGCAGGGCGATATCACGCGGGAGTTCGCCGATGCCTGCGTGTGCGCCCAAATTGGGTTTGCGATCTATCTGTCGCCATGGGATCGCAACCATGCGGAGTATGGTCGCGCGGCCTATGTCCAATATTTCCACGCTCAATTGCGCGAGCTGTGCTCCAATTACGGGCCGCTGTTCGAACTGTGGTTCGATCTCGCTAACGGTGGCGACGGCTATTATGGCGGCGCGCGCGAGAAGCGTATCGAAGTGCGCCTCGCTAACCGTCATTCGAGAGCGCGAATCGTCGATCCCGGAAGGACATCGGATTGCGCATCCAACCCTGACTTCGTCGGCGCCAAGGCTTCGATAATTCGGCAATCGGCGATGGTGGGGCCACGGCAGGTGTCCAGCCGTCGCACCAGTTCGCTACGGAGCGCTTGCAGATCCGTCAGCTTTCGGTCGATTTCAGCCACGTGCGTAGCCGTAATGGCATCCACTTCGCCACAGGACGCATCACGATCATCGGCGAGACGGAGCAGCGTCCGGACCTGATCAAGCGTAAAGCCCAGATCCCGCGAGCGGCGGATAAACGACAACCGGGCCAGATGCGCCTGGTCGTAGATCCGGTAGTTGGCAGCCGAGCGCTCCGGCTTGGGGATCAGTCCCTCCGCCTCGTAATAGCGGATGGTTTCCACTCTCGTGCCGGTCGCGCGGGCCAGATCGCCGATCTTCATCGCTTGACCCTATAGTGGCTTCAGGGTGCATGGACCACCGGACACGAGGAAGCGAGGTCCAGCGAATGACAGGCGCGACACGATCCGATAGAGCAGCCGTCATGCTGCGCCATGGCTGGCTCCTGCTGATCGCCCTGTTCGCCGTCGCGATGACGACGAGTGCCGCGGTGCACGCGCGCGAGGTGCCGGGTAGTACCGCGATCGCATGCAGTGGCGAGACGCACGCCGATGGCGACAGCGATCAGGTACCGGCCGATGCCGATCAGGGCATGCCGCACCATCATGGCGGCTGCCACGGTCATGCAGTCGCGCTGGAAGCCGGCGTGCCGGCGCCTGCGCTTCATCCGAAGCTAGCCGGGCGTGCCATTGCCTCGCGTGCTTCCATCCTCGCCTCGTTCCTCATCGACCCCGCCTTGCGGCCGCCCAGAGGCTGAGACGCGCGCTCGCGCAGTCCGTCCCTGACCGCAATTGCCGGCCGCTGCCGGTTAAGGAACTCGATCGATGAGAATATTCTTCGCGGCCCTGCCGCTAACCCTGACGCTTGCCGCCTGCGGCGGCGGCGGGAACCCGCAAGCCAACCAGGCCGAGCCGGCCGATGCTGCGCATGCCGAAGAAGGTGTCGTTGCGCTCACCGCACAGCAGATCACCACAGCCGGCATCGAGCTGACCCACCCGACGCTGGGCGGCAACGGCGGCACGATCGAATTGCCCGCCTTGCTGGAAAGCGACCCGCAGGCGACGCGGATCGTTGCCGCCACCGTGCCTGGCCGCATCGTCGAGCTGCGCCGCAATCTTGGAGACCGCGTCGTTCAGGGCGAAACGCTGGCCGTGCTCGAAAGCCGCGAGGCCGCCGGGCTTCAGGCCGAAGTGCAGCGCGCCGCCGCGGGGGCCGAGCTTGCCCACAAGACGCTCGCCCGGGATGAAGCGCTTTACGCCAGGGGCTTCCGTCCCTTGCGCGAAGTGGACATCTCGCGCGCGGCCGCAAGGCAGGCGGACGTGGCGCTTCGCCTCGCGCGCGAGCAGGTCGCCGCCAGCGGGTCGCGCGGGGGACGATATAACCGCATCGTCATCGCCGCCCCGATCTCCGGCCAGGTGATCGCGCGCACCGCCATACTCGGCCAGAACTTCGCCGCCGATGCCGCCGAGACCGAGCTGTTCCGCATTGCCCGCCTCGACCGGCTGAGCGTGTCGCTCTCCCTCTCTCCCGCCGATGCGGCGCGCATTCGTGTCGGAGCGCCAGTGCAGGTCCGGGCCGCCGATCGAACCGGGCAGGCGCGCATCCGCTTCATCTCCCCCATACTCGACGAGAAGACCCGGCAGGTCCCGGTCCTCGCCGAACTCGACAACCGCGCCGGCCAATGGCGTGCGGGCGAACCGGTTACCACATCGGTCTCGCTGCCCGGCAATGCGGATGGCGCGATCCGGGTGCCCTCGACCGCGGTACAGACCATCGAGGGCCGCACGATCGTCTTCGTCCGCAGCGGTAAAGGCTTTCGCGCCGCGCCGGTGACGCTCGGCCGTCAGGACGGAGCGATGGTGATCGTCGCGTCCGGTCTGACCGGCAGCGAGACGATTGCGGCCGCGAACAGCTTCACCTTGAAATCGGCACTCGGCGCGTCCGAAGCCGGGCACGAGGACTGAGGCCATGATCGACCGCATCGTCGCATGGGCGGTGGACAAGCGCTGGCTCGTCCTCCTCCTCACCCTTATCGCCGCCATTATCGGTGCCGGCGCGCTCTGGCGCCTTCCCATCGATGCCGTGCCGGACATCACCAACAACCAGGTGCAGGTAAACGTGCTGGCGCCTGCGCTCTCGCCCGAACTGATCGAGAAGCAGGTCGCGTTCCCGATCGAGACCGCGCTTTCGGGGATCAAGGGGCTGGAGAACACGCGCTCGCTCAGCCGCAACGGCTTCGTCCAGGTCACTGCGATCTTCTCGGATTCGACCGACATCTATTTCGCGCGCCAGCAGGTGCAGGAGCGCCTGTCGCAAGCGCAGGAAGACCTGCCCGCCGGCGCCCGCCCGGAGATGGGACCGATCGCGACGGGCCTGGGTGAAGTCTATATCTGGACGCTGCGCTACGCGGAGCGCGCGCATGACCAGCATCGCCCGGGCGAGCCCGGCCTCCAGCCGGACGGCAGCTACATCCCGCCCGAGGGCGACCGGCTCGCTACCGAAGCGGACAAGGCGACCTATCTCCACACCGTGCAGGATTGGATCGTCGCGCCGCAGGTGAAGAGCGTCGACGGGGTGGCGGGCATCGATTCGCTCGGCGGGTTCGAGAAGGAATATCTGGTCGTCCCGGACGTCCAGCGGCTCGCTGGCCTGCATCTGTCGCTGGCCGATCTCGCCGATGCGCTCGAGCGCAACAATGTCGCTACCGGGGGCGGCACGGTGAACCGCAATGGCGAAGGCCTGTCGGTTCGTGCCGATGCCCGCATCCGCAGCCTGGCGGAACTACGCGGCACGGTGGTCGCGACACGCGAGAACATACCGATCACGCTCGGCCAGGTCGCCGAGGTGCGTCTGGGCCAGGGCATCCGCATGGGTGCCGGATCGGAGAATGGGCGCGAGGTGGTCACCGGCACCGCGATCATGCGGATCGGCGAGAACAGTCGCACCGTCTCCACCGGGGTGGATACCAGGCTGAAGGCGATCGCCCCATCGCTGCCGCGAGACATCGTGATCGAGCCGGTGCTCGACCGTACCAGGCTGGTCAATGCGACCATCTCCACCGTATCGAGGAATCTCGCTGAGGGCGCGCTGCTCGTCATCGTCGTGCTGTTCCTGCTGCTCGGCAATTTCCGCGCGGCGCTGATCGCGGCGCTGGTAATCCCGATCACCATGCTGCTCACCGGTTTCGGCATGCTGCAGGCGGGTGTTTCGGCGAACCTGATGAGCCTAGGCGCACTGGACTTCGGACTGATCGTCGACGGCGCGGTGATCATCGTCGAGAATGCGCTGCGCCGCCTCGCCGATCGTCAGCATATGGAGGTCCGCCCGCTCGACTTGTCCGAGCGCCTTGCAACCGTTTCCGCTGCGGCGCGCGAGATGATCCGCCCGTCCGTCTATGGCCAGGCGATCATCATGCTCGTCTATCTGCCGCTGCTCACCCTGACCGGGGTGGAGGGCAAGACCTTCGAGCCGATGGCGCTCACCGTGATCATCGCGCTCGCCTTTGCCTTCATTCTGTCGCTTACCTTCGTGCCCGCTGCGGTGGCGGTCGCCCTGTCCAGGCCGGTTGATGAGAAGGAGGGCCGGATCGTCTCGTGGCTGCGCCGTCGGTACGAACCCGGACTCGACCGCGCGATGCGGCGACCAAAGCTGACCATGGGCATTGCGATCGCCGCGCTCGCGCTGGCGGGCGCCGCCTACACCATGCTCGGCCAGGAGTTCCTGCCGCAGCTCGACGAAGGCGACGTGCTCGTCTCGGCCTTTCGCGTGCCCGGCACTTCGGTGGAGCAAAGCCAGAAGATGCAGGCGCAGATCGAGAAGGCGCTCGCCGGCATGCCGGAAATCCGCACCGTCTTCTCGCGGACGGGCACGGCGGAGGTCGCATCCGATCCGATGCCGCCCAATGCCACGGACACCTTCATCATGCTCAAGGACCGCAAGGACTGGCCCAATCCGTCCGAGAACAAGGCGGCGGTGGTCGCGCGGATCGAGGCGCGGCTCGCCCAGGTTCCGGGACATGCCTATGAAGTCACCCAGCCGATCCAGATGCGCTTCAACGAGCTGATCGCGGGCGTCCGTTCGGACGTGGCGGTGAAGGTCTTCGGCGAGGATTTCGGCGAGCTCAACGCCACCGCTGCGAAGATCGCCGGCGTGCTGCGCAAGGTGCAGGGTGCCGAGGATGTGAAGGTCGAGCAGACCGAAGGCCTGCCGATGCTCGACATCGCCTTCAACCATGATGCCGCCGGGCGGCTGGGGGTGCGAGCACAGGACGTGGCGGATACCGTCTCCGCTGCGGTGGGTGGACGACAGGCCGGCGTGATCTTCGAGGGTGACCGGCGTTTTCCGGTCGTCATCCGCCTGGACGATGCGATGCGTGCCGACCTGGAGGCGCTCGGCCAGGTGCCGGTGCCGACACCCTCGGGCGCGTTCGTGCCGCTCTCCTCGGTCGCCGAGATCCGTTTGCTCGACGGCCCGAACCAGATCAGCCGCGAGAACGGCAAGCGCCGCGTCGTCGTCCAGGCCAATGTGCGCGGGCGCGACGTGGCGAGCGTCGTCGCGGAAGCGCAGGCGGGACTAGCGCGCGACGTCGCCTTGCCGGCGGGCACCTGGCTCGAATGGGGCGGGCAGTTCCAGAACCTCGCCTCGGCACGCGACCGGCTGGCGATCGTCGTGCCCGCCTGCTTCGTGCTGATCCTGCTGCTGCTCTACGGTGCGCTCGGCAATGTCCGCGATGCGGCGATCGTGTTCACCGGCGTGCCGCTGGCACTGGTCGGCGGGGTGCTGGCGCTGTTGCTGCGGGGCATGCCCTTCTCGATCTCTGCAGCGGTTGGCTTCATCGCGTTATCGGGAATCGCGGTGCTCAATGGCCTGGTGATGCTCACTTCCATTCGCCAGCTCGCCGCCGAGGGCAGCGACCGGGCCACGGCCGCTCGTGAAGGCGCGCTCGCCCGCTTGCGCCCGGTGGCGATGACCGCGCTGGTAGCCAGCCTCGGCTTCGTGCCGATGGCGCTCGGTCACGGTGCCGGTGCCGAGGTCCAGAAGCCGCTGGCGACGGTGGTGATCGGTGGGCTGATCAGCGCTACGCTGTTGACGTTGTTCGTGCTGCCCACGTTGTACACACGCTTTGGAGGTGGACCGCGATGAGCACGTTCTTCCCGCAGCGCTCTAAATTATGCGTCGGGTTTCCGGCGCATGCGGCCAGAACGGCAACAATCGGGCGCGAAGGCGTCAGATGCGCTCTATGGAAGGCGGCATATAGGTTTGCGTGATGATTTCCTGATGCGGCAGATAGGCGCGCATCATCACCAGGAAGGGAGCGGTCGCCGGCGCGGGGAGCCAGTTGGAGCGCCGATCCTGGCCGGGATCGGTGCGCGAGATCCAGATGTCCAGGGATCCATCGGCATTGTCGACCAGCCCCGGCGTGCGGTCGCCGATCGTGTAGCGGTCGATCGGGTTATCGGTGAGGAAGAAGGCGCCGTTGGCCTGGGCCTCATACATCGTCAGTGACCAGAAGGCATCGACCGGCGGCAAGCTTCCCGCGGGAAAGGTCAGTCGCCACGGCCCCTCGCCGGCGAAGAGGCCACCATCGGGCGAAAGGCCTGCCAGATACGTCGCCTCCGCAATTGGAAGCGCGGCAAGCCCGGCCACCGCGATCCGCGCACGGCCCAGATAGTCCTGAAAGAAGTTGCCGGTATTGGCGGCTGGATAGATCCAGTTCCCCACCCGGCGGCCATTGAAGCCCGCCGACTTTGCCAGGATCGTCGCGTCCGCAATGCCGGAGACGATGTCTTCTACCTCGGCTGCGGTGAATCGCGCCGGATCAAACATCGGGTCGCCAAGCCCGAGCGGCGCCATTCTGTCCAATATGCGGCGGTCGGTCACCGGGGCGGGGTTTTCCAGCATCAGCGCATTGGCGGCTTTGAGCCAGGCGTCCCAAGGGCCGGATCGATCGGCCCCCGGCGCCCAGCGTCCGGCGGGTGCGGTTTCGCAGCGGAAATCGGCGAGTATCGCCTTGGCGGCGGATACGTCGTCCGGTCCCGCGACTACCACGCGCGCCAAGGCCCATACCCAAGGGGTAGCCGAACGGATCGCTCCAGCCGGCGCAGCATCGTCCGGGCCGACCAGAGTGAATGTGCCACCGCCCTGGCCGGTGGTCCGCGTCCCCAGCACCGTGAAATTGTCGCTGAACATGTCCATCAGAGCGACAGAGCCGTAGCGATCGCCGAGCGGGGGCATGATCAGGGTGGCCGGGCCGTTGCTCAGGTCGATGAAGGCGCTTGCATAGATGGTATCGGCATTCGGCGTCGTCACGAAGCGCTCCTTCGGCGTCGCTAGACCCTTGAGCACAAAGAACTGCCCCGCCGGCACGCCAGCCCCGAGCAGATTGCCGCGCACGATCGCGATCTCCGTCATCGGCAGAGCGTAGAGAAAAGCGGCGCGCGCGGCCGCATGCAGAACACGCACTCCGGCCTGCGGGGCCAGGAAATCGGCGTTCATGACGAAAGTCCTTTCCTAGAATGGCGAGAGGTTCAGGCGTGCGTAGAGCTCTTGCTCTGGCAGCGATGCCACCAGGTAATGATGGCGGAGACGATGAGGACGGTGAGCGTGATCATAAGCCAGTCTCCTGTGCGTTCCGGACGACAGCTTGATGCCGTCGATGAACGCTTTAGTATGAGCGTTGCTCACATTTCGAAACTCGCATTCCGAATGCTTGGTGCCAGTGAAGAAAACCGTTCCCGTTCATAACCATAAGCAGCGCCGTCCGCTTCAGGCGCGGGCCCGCGAAAAGGTCGAACTCATATTGGAGGCCGCGATTCGCTTGCTCGAAAAGGGAGGACCGGCGGCACTGACCACCAACGCCGTGGCCGAACGAGCCGGCGTCAGCATCGGCTCGCTCTATCAGTATTTCGCCAACAAGGAGGCGATCCTCGACGCGCTAGCCGACCGCGAAGTCGTCGCCATGGGCTCGCGGGTTCGCGATGTAATGGCTGACCCGTCGATCAGTTCGCCGGAGGCGCGGGTGGCGGCGATCGTTACGGCGGTGGCGGCCAGCTATGGTGACCGGCGCGGCGCGCATCGCATCGTGATGGAGCATTCGTTGACTCGCGGGGGCGCACGCACGTCACCGTTATTGATGGAGTTGACGGCGCACCTCGCCCAGGAGCGCGATATCGGCGCAGTGCGAAGGCCACTGGCCGAGACGGATGCCTTTGTCCTGACCCATGCCTTTGCCGGGGTGCTTCGCGCAATGACGACACAAGCGGATGCGCCGCCCAAGGAAGATATCGCGCGCGCTCTGGCTGCACTGGTCAACCGCTTCGTTCGATAAGCATCTACGCTGATTTTTTCGAACGTCTGCGTTCAAGATCGACAGGCTGATCGTCAAACGACCGGGATTACGGCGCAGAGCGGACGAACTTCCCTCGAGGCAGTCTTGTCGGGGCTCAACAATCAGATCGCACCGTTCATTACGGGTCTGTCGCACGCTCCTCAGCGTGTTGCAATCAAGGTGGCCATTGTGACGATGTTAGCGTGCCGCAGCGCTGGACGCGATCGGCACGAATGCGCACGAACCGACTCGGCTGTACCGGCCCGATTACCTCGGGTCGGCGGGCTCTGCTGGTCTGACTAAGCCATCCGAAGGGGACCAGACCCGCCAGCGGCAGGATCCGAATAGGAAGCCTTTCCGTTCTCGATGCAGCCCGCCAGGCGCCAGGTCTGCCCTCCCGCCGCGAGTTGCCGGTCATACCAGCCATGGCTTTTCGTGAGGTTCAGCGGGATGTTGCGCGCTTCTCCTCCCACCAGGCGGATCACTTCGGGAGCGACGCCATAGGCCATGTCCGTCATCGCGATGGATTGGGGTGTCGAGGTGAGATTTTCGAGGCGAAGCGACGGTCCCCCGGTCACGCCGCCCAGGACGCCGGCCGAGAAGATGGCGCTCCTACCGATCAGGCGACGATGAAAGCCGTTGGGCCCGAGGACGAAGAGGTCCGAGGCTTCACCCAGATCAGGCAAACCGTGTGCCAGTTCCTCGCCGGCACCAACCGTGTAGCGCGCCGGAACCGCGTCCAGTCGCCTTACGTCATAGACATGGAAGACCGCCGCGCGCCGGATCGAATGATTGGCGAACACCAGGCTGGAGGCGCCGCCGTCGACCCGCAATCGGGCGTCGAGACGATAGGGCGTCGCGCGTCGCCGCCGCAGGCCGGTTTCCTGTACGGGGGCGACTACCTGCTCCGGAAGGGGCGGCCGGATTTCCTTCAGCTGCGCCGCGCGCTCGGAAAGCGCGGCGGTGGCCGGGAGCGCCGCCATGAAATCGACCGTGTCGGGAGCGCTGAAATCGAAGCACGATGTCAGATCGCCGCACACGGCGCGGCGCCAGGCGCTGATGTTCGGCTCATGGACGCCGAAGCGGGCTTCGAGGAAGCGCAGGATGCTCGTATGGTCGAAGACCTCGGACGCGACATGGCCGCCCTTGCTCCAGGGCGATATCACGTAGAGCGGCACGCGCGGGCCAAGGCCATAGGGACGGTCCAGATAGACTGCGTCGTCGGCCGCTTGCGAATGGACATGATATTCGTCGTCGGCCGGGATGCTGGTAGCGCCGATCGTGCGCCCGGACAGGCGGGCCGGCGGGGCCGGCGGGGGCACATGGTCGAACAGGCCGTCATTCTCGTCGAAATTGACGAGCAGCACCGTGCGCGCCCAGACTTCCGGATTGGCGGTGAGCGCGTCGAGCACACGCGCCGTATAGTCGCCGCCCTGGAGCGGGGTGGAAGCGCTCGGATGTTCGGACAGGGCTGCCGGAGCGACGATCCATGAGACCTCGGGCAATTTCCTGGCCAGCACGTCCTGCCGCAGGTCATCGAGCGAGCGGGTCGTTGTCGTCCGACGGGCGAGGAGGGCCGCGATAGCCTCGGACGCGCCTTGCGCCTTGCGATAACGCTGGAAGCCGACCAGCGGATTGTCGGTGAAATTGTCGGCCATGTCCTGATAGATCTGGAAGTCGATGCCGGCAGCCATCAGGCGTTCGGGGTAGGTCGTCCAGAGATAGCCGCCATGGTGCCGCGGATCGGCGTCCATGCTGTCATAGCCGTTGTCGATGGCGGGGCCGTTGCCTTTCCCCAGCGGATCGTGCGTGCCGGTCCAGATATAGAGCCGGTTGGGATTGGTGCACAGGTGCATGGCGCAGTGATAGGCGTCGCACAGGGTAAAGGCCTCGGCGAGGGCATATTGGAACGGCAGGTCCTCGCGGGTGAAATGCGCCATCGCGTGGTTCTTCTTGGAACGTGGCCAAGCGCCCATCCGGCCATTGTCCCACGCGGCCTGGCTGTCGGTGAAGCCATGGGGCGTGCCGAGGGGGCGATAGAGGCGGAAGTCCATGGATGTATCGAGGCGGAACGGGGCGATCAGCGCCGGCTCGGCGCCCGGATGCTCGTTCGGCTGGAGGAGCACGGTGCGGTTCGGCGCTCCGGCGAGCGGGGGCGCGGGAATGGCGAAGCGGTCGCCATAGCCTCGGACGCCGCGCATCGTGCCGAAATAGTGATCGAAGGAGCGGTTCTCCTGTGTGAGGATCACGACATGGTCGACATCCTTCAGCGTGCCCGTCCGGCGATCCGCCGGAATTTCGAGGGCGCGCGCAATCGAGGGAGTCAATGTCGCCGCCGCGCCTGCCGTCGCCATCATGGCGCGGATGAAGCTGCGACGGTCCTGCATCGTCACCATGTACACACTCCCGATCGATCTGATGATTACCTGTCCCGATGCTGAGGTCTAGACCACCCGTATGGCGGTTGGGTGACGAAAGCGGTGAACGGCACGCTGCGAGCCATCAGGGGCCTGCGCTTGATACGCTCCCCACCACAATCCGCCTCGGATTTCCCATCGAAAGGAAATTTCGCTCGGAATTGGTTTCCGCGAAAACTGTCACGCAGCTGTCTCCCTGATCTGCTTTAGACAGTCTGGTTCATACCAGATGGCGGGGACATTTCATGACAAAACCATATTCCGGTCGAGCTATACGCCCGAACTTCAAGAGCTTTTTGCTGGCAACCGTTGCTGCGGTGATCGCCAGTGTGAGTCCCCGAGTCGCTCTCGCGCAGGAGACGCCCGACCAATCGGCCCCCGCCGGCTCGAGCGACGAGATCGTCGTCACCGGCTATGGGAAGTCGCTGAGCGATGCGCGCGCGATCAAGAAGGACGCGGTGATCCAGGTTGACGCGATCGTCGCCGAGGACATGGCGAAGTTCCCCGAACTGAACCTGGCCGAATCGCTGCAGCGCCTGCCGGGCGTGCAGATCACCCGTGAGGCGGGCGAGGGCCGACGCATTTCGCTGCGTGGCCTGGGTCCGGATTTCGCGCGCGTGCAGCTCAACGGCATGGAAGTGCTGGGCAACGTCGACTCGGCGCAGGACAGCCGCGGGCAGCGTTCGCGCGACCGCGCCTTCGACTTCAACATCTTCGCCTCGGACCTGTTCTCGAAGGTGGAGGTCGAAAAGACCTTCCAGGCGGCGCAGAACGAGGGCGGCATGGCCGGCACGGTCGGCCTGTTCACCGGCAAGCCGTTCGATTACGGCGAGGGCGGCAAGGGCGCGATTTCGGCCAAGCTGGGCACCAACCAATATACCAAGGACGCGCAGCCGCGCGTCGCGGCGATGTACAGCCACAATTGGGACAACAGGTTTGGCGTGGCGTTCTCGGTCGCTTATTCCAAGCGCGAGACCACGGAACAGGGCCACGACACCTACAATTACGATCAGCTGAGCCATGACGATGCGGTGAATCTGGTCAGCCAGGGCCTGGACATTTCGCACCTGAGTGCCACGCAGCAGGCCAAGTTCCTGTCCGGCGACCTGCTGTTCGCGGACGGCAACCGCATCTCCTCCTTCGACGCGAAGCAGGAGCGCCTCGGTCTGACGGCCGCGGTGCAGTGGCGCCCGGCGGACAATCTGCTGCTGACGCTCGACGCGCTGCATGGCCAGTTCACCACGCATCGCGACGAGTTGCACCTCGCCACCCGGCCGATCGCCAGCGGCACGGCATCGTTCGCGTTCGACGGTCCGGCGGGGGGGGTATGGCCCGCCATTTTCCAGAAGCCATCGATCATCAACAACCTCGCCTGGGACAGCAATAACTACGTCACCATGACCGACGTGACCGGCACCACTTTCGGCAGCGAGCATCGCCGGGAGCTGAATAAGAACAACTTCAACCAGGCAGTGTTCACTGCCAAGTGGGACGCATCCGATCGCCTCTCGATCGACGGTCATGTCGGCTATGAGAAGTCGACCTACAAGACGCCCTATGACGACAAGTTCTACATGCGCGCCAAGGGCAACCAGATCGCCGACTATGGTGACGACGGCCGCTCGGTATCGTTCCAGTATCCGGGTACGGACCTCACCAATCCGGCCAATTACGCGATGGACGACTTCTATTACAGGGCCTTCAACAACGGATCCGAGCTGTGGGAAGGCACGCTGAACCTGCACTACAAGTTAAGCGACGTGTTCTCGTTGCGCGCGGGTGCAGCCTATCACCGCTTCTCGCAAAACGGCGCGAACTACTTCTACGACTCCAACGTCAACGGAACCGACGCCGAGACACGGGGCACGTCCGTTGCCGACATCACCGACGTGTTCACCAACAGCTTCGGTTCGTGGCTGGTCGGCAACTATGCCGAGGGCTTCGCGAAGTATGACGAATATCACCGGCTCGGGCCCAAGCCCGACGGCACCGGCGGCGCGATCCAGGATATCGAGCAGGTCTACACGACCACCGAAGAAACGTTTTCAGGGTTCGCGCAGCTGGACTGGGATGGCGAGCTCTTCGGCAAGCGCTTCCGCGGCAATATCGGCGCGCGCGGCTACCACACCAACACGCACAGCCAGGGCTGGATCCAGGGCGACAGCTATGCCTATCTCGGCACGGCGGATGTGAGCGGCAATTATTCGGGGGTGCTGCCGGCCCTGAACACGGTGCTGGAATTGACGCCGGAGGTGCTGCTGCGCTTCTCCGCCACGCAGAACCTGAACAGGCCGACGCTGAGTTCGATCGCAGCCGAGGGTACCGCGTTCATCGACGATTCCGGGGCGATCAGCGCGTCGCGCGGCAACCCCGGCCTGAAGCCGTTCAAGGACACCACGCTGGATTTCTCGGTGGAATATTATTTCGGCAAGGTGGGCCTGCTTTCGGCGAGCGTGTTCCACAAGTGGATCAAGGACTTCATCACCTCGGAGACGCTCCACAACATCCCCTTCAGTCAGACCGGCGTGCCGTTCAGCACGATCCCGGGCTCCACGGCCGACACGATCGTCAAGGACTTCGACATGCCGGTCAACGACCCGGCAACGCGGAACCTCACGGGCGTGGAGCTGGCGGCGCAGACCCAATTCTCGTTCCTGCCAGCGCCTTTCGACAATCTGGGGGCGGTGGTGAACTTCACCTATGTCGATGCCGACCAGGCGATCACTGGGATCTCGAAGACCAGCTACAACGCCACGCTCTATTACGAGACCAAGCGCTGGGGCTTCCGCGGTTCGCTGAGCCACCGCAGCCGCTATTACACCGGGCATAGCGACGATCCGACCAGCGCCGACACGCGGGGTTTCGAGGGATCCACCTATGTGGATGCCGCGGCCTTCCTCAACGTCACCGACAAGTTCCAGCTTACGGTGAGTGCGATCAATCTGACGAACCAGAAGGACACGCAGTTCTGGGGCCAGAACCGTTATCTCTACAACCAGACCCAGAGCGGCACGACCTACATGGGCGGCCTCACCTACAAGTTCTGAGGCGAGCGCCTATCGGCCAAGGGCGCGCCTCGCCTCCCCAGGAGGGGCGCGCCTTTT
>JBEVLV010000159.1:0-42182 GCA_040508955.1 Sphingomonas sp.
GGCGCGCCGGAGCGGCGAACCGCGCTTCCTATTTGGTGGTGATATCGCTGGTCTCGGCGCGGAACTGCTCACGTAGAAACGTCCTGGCCGCAGTCTGCGTCCGGAAAGCATCCTTCAGTACCTCGCTCGACACGAGCGGATAGCCCTGCGAATTGAAGCGCGTGGTCCGCACCGTCACATGGAAGACGCCCTCTTCATCCTTCGTAACAAGATAGGGGCGCAAAGGGACTCTCGATGCGTTCGCTGCCATAAATGACTCCTGATAAATCGGCAAAAAAGAGGCTATGGCCTGGGTTCAGAACCCGTCGCCATTCCGCGGGGTCGTGGACGAAGAGGCTCGATTCTCCGAAGCCTCTGCGATCGCAGCCTCGGTAGTGAGCAACAGGCCGGCCACCGAGGCCGCATCCTGCAGCGCGGAGCGGACGACCAGCGTCGGGTCAATCACGCCCGAGGCTATCAGATTTTCATAGCGTTCGGTTTGTGCGTTGAAGCCCTGATCCTGATCGTCGCCGTCGATCAGGCGCGCCGCGACGACGCCACCGTCATGGCCGGCATTCTCGGCGATCTGGCGAAGCGGCGCGGACAGCGCCCTTCGGACGATCGCGATGCCGCGGGTCTGGTCGTCATTGGCGCCCTTCACATCGCGCAGCACCTTCGAGGCATAGAGCAGAGCCGTGCCGCCGCCGGGGACGATACCCTCCTCGACCGCCGCACGGGTCGCATGCAGCGCATCGTCGACACGATCCTTGCGCTCGCGCATCTCGACCTCGGTCGACGCGCCGACGCGAATGATCGCGACGCCGCCGGCGAGTTTGGCCATGCGCTCCTGAAGTTTCTCCTGGTCATATTCGCTGGCGCTCAGCTCGATCTGCTGCTTGAGCGCCGCCACGCGTGCCGTAATCGCGCCGGCGTCGCCGGCACCGTCCACCAGCGTGGTGTCGCTCTTGTCGATCAGCACGCGCCTCGCGGTGCCGAGCATGTCGAGCGTGACGCTTTCGAGTTTGATGCCGAGATCCTCGGACACGAGCTGCGCCCGGGTGAGGATCGCAATGTCCTCGAGCATCGCCGTCCGACGATCGCCGAAACCGGGCGCCTTGACCGCCGCGACATTGAGGCCGCCGCGTAGCTTGTTGACCACCAGCGTCGCCAAGGCGTCCCCTTCGATGTCCTCGGCGATGATCAGGAGCGGACGGCCCGATTGCGCAACCGCTTCCAAGATCGGGAGCATCGCCTGCAGATTCGACAGCTTCTTCTCGTGCACCAAGATATAGGGATCGTTCAGTTCGACCGTCATCTTGTCGGCATTGGTGATGAAATAGGGGCTCAGATACCCGCGATCGAACTGCATGCCCTCGACCACCTCGAGCTCGAACTCCATGCCTTGCGCATCCTCGATCGAGATCACGCCTTCCTTGCCGACCCTATCCATCGCCCGAGCGATCGTCCGGCCGATTTCCTCGTCGCCATTGGCGGAAACGATGCCGACCTGCGCAATCTCCTCGTTGTTCGAGACCGGGCGCGAGCGCGCCTTCAACGCCTCGACCACCCGGGCGACGGCCAGGTCGATGCCGCGCTTGAGATCGGTCGGGCTGACTCCGGCGGAAATCGACTTCATGCCCTCGTGGAGGATCGCCTGGGCGAGCACCGTAGCGGTCGTGGTGCCGTCACCGGCATGTTCCTGGGCCTTGCTCGCGACGGCGCGAAGCATCTGCGCGCCCAGATTCTCAAACTTGTCCCTGAGCTCGATCTCCTTGGCGACGGTAATGCCGTCCTTGGTGATGCGCGGGGCGCCGTATCCCTTGTCGAGCACGACGTTGCGACCCTTCGGCCCCAGCGTGACCTTGACCGCGTCGGCGAGGATGTCGACGCCGCGAATGAGGGCTTCACGCGCATCGCGGCTGAATTTGACGTCCTTGGCTGCCATGATGGCTACCTTTCAGAATGGAGGGAAGTCGCCGGCCGATGCCGGCCATGGGCGCCGCCGTCAGACGGATGGATTTTTATCGCCACGGCTTCGATGCGCCGCTGCCGCACAAGAGCGTGAATGGTATGAAATTGGCCCGTTTCGATCGCTGGGCTGCGACGAAAGCGTCGCTTTCGCAACCGGAGCCAGCGCTACCAATTTGCGAATTGGCTCTCCAAGAGCGGGAGCACCACAACCAGGCATGTGGTCCTTCGAACGCACGGTGGCAAGGGCGATGATCGGCCAGGATGTACGGTGAAACCGTGTCAGCCGATCGGACATGGCCGGCGTGGCCGTCCGAGATCAGCTTTCCAGCAGGCGCTCGTAGAAGCCGCCAAAGCTGCGGTCAGGGGACACGAGATGGATTTCGAGGATCCAGTGTCGCGGGTTTCCCTCCGCATCGGGATCGCGCATGCGCGTCGTATTGCCTGGAAATATCCGGCGCGACGCCTTGTCGCCGGGCGTACGGGCATAGGGAAACGGGCCGACCAGATGCCCGGCGATCTTGCCGCCGAACAGCCAACCGCGACGCCCTGCCTCCTCCTCGGCGATGGCATAGAGCGTGGCGCCGGTGATATCGGGATCGCCTTCGAATCTGGCTTTGACGGCGTCGAAGACGATCGGCAAGTCCGCGCAGAGCGCATGCTTCGTGGTATCGTCACCGACCGCGTAGCTGCGGCCGACATCGGCTTCCCAGGCACCGAACACCGGCCCGAGATCGAGGAAGACAATATCGTCCTCTTCGATCACCCGATCGGGCGCCACCTCGCCAGCGACGCACAACGTATTGATACCCGCGCGGACCACCCGGTCGTGCCAATGTTCGGTTACGCCGAAATCCCGGGCGGCGATCGCGAAGATCTCGCGCTCGATCTCCAGCTCGGTCCGACCCGGCAGGATCAGACCTGCAGCCTCAATCGCATCGAGCAGGTCGAGCGCCTTCTTCTCGGCCGCAACCAGAGCGGCGAACGTGGCGTCATGTCTCTCTGTCATTGTCCGCTTCTGCTTTTCCGCCACGCCAGCCGCAAGCCTGTAAACCGCCGCGCGGCACTCGGCTGGATGCAGCGAGGAAGCCGGAAGCGCGCCTGACGGCAAAATCGCCCTGGAAGCATTTGAATCGAATTGAGAGCGCGGCGCGCCCGTGCCCCGCGCTTCCTCCTACAATGTCCTCGATTGGAATGATCCAGCGTCGCCGCCAAGCGGCATCGGGGTAAGCCTCGGTGATGCCTGGCCTGGTGTCAGAAGGTAGAAGGTTAAGATGAACGCACTAGGCAATTTCAAGATCACGACGAAGATCGTCGCCCTACTGCTGCTGCTGGGGTCGATCACGCTCTACACGGCATGGAGCGGATCGCGCGAGCTTCTGGTTGCCAATGGCGACTATTCGCATCTGATCAAAACCAAGATGACCGACGCGATCGCCCTGGCGCGGGTGAATCGCCAGTCTCAGGCGATGATGTACGGCGCGTATGAGACGCTCGCCTATGAGGGCGCCTCGCAACAGGCGCACAAGGCGGCCGATTCCGAAGGTACCGCATTCGCCACTGCGACGAAGCTGCTCAACCAGGTGCGGCAGAACGAGCCGGAACTCACCGCGCGCGTCGACGAGACCGCCGAGAAGCTCGCCGGGGTCCACGCCATCAACCTCCAGGCGATCCGTCTGGGCCTGGCCGATCGCGACGACGAGGCGCGGCGGCAGCTGGCGGCGGCCGACAGCCAGATGGAAGCGTTCACGCCGATGCTCGCGAAGTTCGTCGACGAGCGGATCACGGCCTCTGCGGATCAGACCGCGGGATTGACCAGCAAGGGCAATTCGACGTCGATGTTCCTGATGACGATGGGCATATTGAGCGTGATCGGCGGCCTCGGCCTCGCGCTGGTGGTGACCCGCTACGGGATCACGGGCCCGCTCTCGAAACTGCAGCTCCAGATGCGCGACATGGCCGCCGGCGACTATAGCAAGGACGTCGAAGGCGTCTCGCGCGGCGACGAGGTCGGCGCGATGGCGAAGGCGGTGCTGATATTTCGCGAAAACGGCGTCGCCAAGGCGGAAGCGGACAAAGCCAAGGCGCGGACGGACGCAGAGCAGAAGATGGTGGTGGACACCGTTTCCAGCCATCTGTCCGATCTCTCGGCCGGCGATCTCACCGCATCCATCACCACGGATTTCCCCAGCGAATATGCGGTGCTCAAGTCGAACTTCAACGAAGCGCTGGCAAAGCTGCGCGAGCTGATCGGATCGGTGAGCGAGAGCGCCGCAACGATCCGCACCGGTTCGGGCGAGATCGCCCAGGCCTCCGAGGATCTCGCGCGGCGCACGGAAAGCAACGCGGCGAGCCTCGAGGAAACGGCGGCCGCGGTCGCCCAGATCGACGGTCGGGTAAAGGCATCGGCGACGGCGGCGAGCCGCACCGTCGAGCGCGCCGACCAGGCGATCGCGACGGTCGGCGGCGGTCGCGGCATCGCGGACGAAGCAGTCCAGGCGATGACCCGCGTCGCGGACAGCGCCAAGGGCATCGACAGCGTGATCGAGGGCCTCGACAAGATCGCCTTCCAGACCCGCGTGCTTGCGATGAACGCCGCCGTGGAAGCCGGTCGGGCCGGCGAGGCGGGTCGCGGGTTCGCGGTGGTCGCCGACCTGGTCTCGGCGCTCGCGATGCGCGCCGAGGAAGAGGCCGGCCGCGCCCGCGACCAGCTGACCGCCACCCAGACCGACATCGTCACTGCGGTGCAGATGGTCGAAAAGGTCGATGGCGCACTCGCCAATATCTCGGGTGATGTCGGCCAGGTACATGAGCTGCTGGCGACCATGGCGTCCGACAACCAGGCCCAATCGGTCGCGATCACGCAGATTTCGTCGGCGATCGGGACGATGGACCAGTCGACCCAGCAGAACGCCGCGATGGTCGAGGAAACCTCCGCCGCGGCACGCAACCTCGCCAACGAGGTTGGCGGGCTGATCGAGCAGGCCGGCCGCTTCAAGGTGGGCAAGTCCGATGTCCGCGCCCAAGTCCGCCGCAACTTCGGCGCAGGCGAGCGGGTACCCGCCTATGCCTCTCCGGTGAAGCCGCTGCCGGCCGCCGCTATCTCCGCGCTTGTCCGGCCGAATTCCGACAGCGACTGGCAGGAATTCTGACGTTACCGTCCCGGGCCGCTTCCCCTGGCAGCGGCCCGGGACGTGCGTCAGCGTTGCCGGCGCGGGCTCAGCGTCGCGGCTGCGGCTGCGCGATTGACCATTTCCGCCAGGCGCACCGCCGCCTTGGCGATCTGCTGGCGAACGATCGGCGTAGCGCCGTCGACATAGGCCTGGCTGATCTGCCCGCCATCGGCCGGGGTCTGGCCCGGCGTCGGCGGCGTGGGCAGGGTCGGATAGCTGTAGCCCTGGCTGATGCCCCAGCTTTCGAGCGCCCATTGCTCGATCGTCTGCCCCTGCCACCGCGCGGCGTGCTCGGCCATCAGCTGGCGGACCAGATCGACCCGTTCACCATCCGCGCCCACCGCTGCGTTGACCAGATCGCCATCCCATAGCGAATGGAGATTATGGGCATGGCCGTCGCCCAGCGGCACGACCGCCACGTCGTTGCCGCCGCGATCGCCATTGTCGCCGACATGGAGCGGCTGATGCATGTCCTCGAGGAAATGGGCGAGCTGCTCGAGCGCGAGCAGGCGCACCAGCTCGGGCGCGGTACCGTCGCTCAGCACCAGCTCGGCGCGGCGCACCGCCTCGGTCACGCAATTGCCCGCCGGACAGAAGGACGCGCCGGGCGCCGCGCCGTGGACCGAGCGGTTCACATAATGAAGCTCGCTCATATAGGCATAGGACGCGATCTCGTTGCCACGCACGCAATCGGCCCAGGTCGATATGTCGGCGAAGGACGCGACGGGACAGAGCGCCGCGCCTTCCTGCTGCGGCGCCAGCGCGACCAGGCGATCGATCATCGCCTTGGCCTCGGGCGTGAATCGCGCATAGGCCAGCTCACCGATCAGCTTGTGCCCCCGTCCGCCCCAGGCGAGCGCCGGCGCAGGCATTGCGAGGGCGAGCGTCAACGCGGCGGCGATCAGCCCCCGGAATCTGTGAAGCATGGGATTTCCCTTTGTGTTTGCGAACCCGGTGCGGCGCGGGATCGCTCCCGCGCCGCGATAGTGAAAGCCTGGATCAGGCCTGCTGGAGCGTCGGACTGCCCGGCAGCACCGCAAGCTTCTTGCGCGAGGTGAGCGTGCCGCCGCGCTCGCTGACCTTGTCGAGCACCTTGAAGTCCGTCAGCCAGCGCTCGCGGGTGACGTCGCACAGCAGATAGCCGCGCTGGCTGTTGATGAACTTGAGCTGCTGGTTGGCGGAGAGCATGTCCGCCGCGCCGCGGCCCTGGTCGCGCCCGTCGCCGCCGCTGGTGATCGAGGTGCCGACGAATTCGACCGCGATCGGCTTGGGGCCGGGCTTGCTGCCGTCGATATGGAGCTCGCCGGCGAAGTTCTGGTGCTCGTCGCCGGTGAGGACGATGGCGTTCTGGACGCCGGCGTCGCGCATGCCCTTGAGCATCCGCTCGCGCGGGGCGCGATAGCCGGCCCAGCTGTCGAGATTGACGCTCACATCCGGACCGGGATCGCGATCGAGGTCCATGACCATGACCTGCTGCGCGATCGTCTTCCACTGCGCCCGCGAGTCCTTCAGACCCTTGATCAGCCATTCGTGCTGGCGCTGGCCCATCATCTCGGCGTCCGGCTTGTTGATCTCGGTGCAGTTGCGCGCCTGGCGATCGCCGCAGGGCTGATCGGTGCGGTATTGCCGCGTGTCGAGCAGGTTCAGGTCGAGCAAGGTGCCGTAGCTCGCGCGGCGGAAGATCTGGATCGCGCTGCCGACCGGCAGCGCCGAGGCGCGCAGCGGCATGTTCTCGTAATAGGCCTGGGCAGCCGCCTGGCGGCGTAGCGCGAAGATCGCGGGATCGGTGCCGTCCTGATCGTAGATCGACGCCCAGTTATTGTCGGTCTCGTGATCGTCCCAGACGGCGAACCACGGAGCGGCGGCATGCGCGGCCTGGAGGTCGGTGTCCATCTTGTACTGGGCGTAGCGGCGGCGATAGTCGCCGAGCGAATAGATTTCCTGGCCGAAATGCGGGCGGATCGTCTCTTCCGTGCCGCGCAGGCGGTTGCCGCGGCCCTCATAGATATAGTCGCCATAGCAGAAGACGAAATCGAGCCCGTCCTCCTCGGCGATCTTGCGATAGGCGGTGTAATAGCCCTGCTCGTAATTCTGGCAGCCGGCGACGGCGAAGCGGACATGGTCCGTCGCGGCGCCGAGCGCGGGCGTGGTCACCGCGCGGCCGACCAGGCTGCGCTCGCGACCCGCCGAGAAGCGATACCAATAGGGACGCCCCGGCAGGAGGCCGGTCAGCTCGACATGGACCGAATGGCCGAGCTCGGGCCGCGCCACCGCAACGCCCTTGCGGGCGATGGTGCGGAAGCGCTCATCCTCGGCGACTTCCCATTCGACCTCGACCGGCTGGCCGGGCATGCCATAGCCGATCTCGAACGGCTCCGGCGCGAGCCGGGTCCAGATCACGAAGCCGTCCGGCGCGGGATCGCCGGAGGCGACCCCGAGCTGGAACGGGTAGATGCCGAATACCGGATCGGCCAGCGCGCTCCGCATGCCGCCCATGGCGAAGGTGGTTACCGCCGCCGCGCCAAATCCCTTCAGGAGATGGCGACGGGAAAGAGCGAGACGCAGGTCGCGCGACCGATCCGACATTATAGTTTCCTCTTATTTCAAATGCTTGATTGATCAGAAATTGTAGCTGACGCCGAGCTGCGCCCGCCACAGCGAGGACGATACCTGGGTGCCCGGTTCGCTGATCGGGTTGTAGGCGCTGTACACATAGCGACCCTGGGCGTCGTAGCCCGCGGTGATCATGTTCACCGACGTTCCACGGCCACGCGACACGTTCCAGTTGCTGTCGAGGAAGTTCAGGAAATTATCGACGTCCAGGAAGACGCGGACCCGATCCTTGAGGCCGAACAGGCTGCCCGGTCCGGGCAGTTCCTGGCTGAAGCGCAGATCGAGATCGAAGAACCACGGATTCCGGCAGGAGCTGCGCTCCGCGCTGCGGCCGCGGAACTTCTGCAGGCACTTGGTTTTGTCGATATAGTCGTTGAGCAGCTTGGCCGTCTCCGCCGGCGTCTGCGCCACGCCGCCGACGGTGCCCGCAGCATAGACGACGTTCGGATCGTTCGGACCGGTCGGCACGTAAAGCAGCTGGGCGGCGCCCGACTGATCGTCCGCGAAACGGGCCGTGGTTACGCCGTTGCCGTTGAACGTATAGCTGTACGGACGGCCTTCGCGTGCGACGAAGGTGAAGCCGAACTGGGTATCGTAGTTCTTCACGAACTGCTCGCGGAAGCTGAGCCCCAGCGTGACGTTGTGCCGCACTTCGAATTCCGCGGTGGCGACCGCGGGATCCTGGAGATCGAACACGACGGCGCCGTCGAAATTGCCCGCCGCGGTGGTGCCGTTGTTATAGCGGTTATTCTGCGCCTTGGTGAAGGCATAGCCCAGGTTGAAGCGCGTGCTGCCGCCCGGGGTGAACAGGCCGCTCTCGAAGTTCTTCTGCAACATCATCGAGGCGACGTGGCTCTCGTAATTGCGGCCGTTGGTCACCTGGATCTCGTCGTCACGCTGCGTGTTGAAGCACGCCGTGCTGACATTGTGCCACTTGGGCGGCGAGCCGCCGGTGCCTTCGAGCGTCGCGTCGCAGCCGGCCACGGTCGGGTCGATCGCGCTGTAGAGCGGACGGCCGTCGACCATGTGTCCGTTCAAACCCTTGCGCGGATCGATCGTCTGCGAAAGATCGACCAGGGTGACCGGGTTGCGGAAGCGGCTGTAGATATAGTCGAGCTGCAGACGCCAGTTGCCGAAGAAGCCCCTGTCCCCGCCGAACCGCGTCGAGAGGCCGATATTGGCGCGCATCACCGTCGGCGTCTTGAAGTTGGGATCGGTCGAGTTGGTGTCCGCCAGGCCGCCCCTCGCCTGGGCCGCCGCCTGATCGCGCACGCATTGCGGGATGCCGCCGAACTTGCCCCCGGCGAGCACGTTGATACGCGTGCCGTTCGCCCCGCACAGCGCATTGTTGCCCGTCGATCCGGCACCCAGCGGATAGCCGTTGTTCTGGAAGGCGTTCATGAACACGACCGTGGGGTCGCCGCCCGAGAAGATGCCGACACCGCCGGTCAGCTGGGTACGGCTGAAGAAGCCGCTGTTCTGGAAATTGTAGCTGAACCCCAGGCGCGGCAGGACGAGCGGGTCGATCTTGCTGAACGGCACCGAATTGGTGAAGCCGTAGCGCTCGAAGAAGTTCGGATTGGCGCCGGGCGCGCCGCCGTCCATCCAGTCGACGCGCATGCCGGCAAGCACGTCGAACTTCGGCGTCACCTGCCACTTATCCTGCGCATAGAGGGTGAAGGTGGTGCGGGTCCATTGCGCGGTGGCGTCGCGGATATTGCCGCTGGCGGTGAAGTTGCCATAAGCGCCCGCGCCCTGACCGGCGAGCACCTGCGCCGCGCTCGGATTGGTGTTGGTGCCGCCCGAAAGCAGGCCCGCGCGCAGATCGGCGAGGTTGGCGAAGGTCAGCGTGCCGGTGGTGTTCTGGCCGAACAGGTTGAGCGTCATCAGCTCGTTGACTTCGCCGCCGAACGTCAGCTTGTGATTGCCGAACGTGAGATTGGCCAGCGCCTTGTACTGGTTGATCTCGGTCCGCAGATCGTTCGAGGTGCGCGAGAAGCCCGGCCCCGCGAGGAACTGGCCTTCCTTGCCGTTGTTGGTCACGCCGACGATGATGCGCGGCATCGGATTGTCCGACTGCGCCTCGCCGCCGCCAAAGGGCCCCTGCACGTCCTGCACTTCGGAGCGCGACGCGCGCAGCTCGGTCGAGAGCCGGTCGTTCCACTGCGAATAGAGGCGTAGCGAGTAATAGTTGGACTGGGTGCCCTCGGCCTCGAACGTGTTCAGACCGGTGATGCGGGTCGAGCTGAAATCGTCGGGTTCGACATTGAGCTCGTCGAGCCGCTGATAGGTCGCCTCGAGGCGGTGATGGTCGTTGATGTACCAGTCCAGGCGGCCGAAGAAGCGGCGGCTGGTCTCGGGCAGCGTGCGCGCGATCGGGCCCGAATCGATACCGTAATTGTCTTTGACGATCTTCGAGATCTCTTCGAACTGCGCCGTAGTGATGAACTGCATTGGATTGGCGAAACCGCCATCGACCGGGCCCTGATCATGCGAATCGCCCAGGTCGGTCTCTTCATACCCGCCGAAGAAGAACAGCCGGTCCTTCAGGATCGGGCCGGAGATCGTCGCGCCCCAGCGCTTCTCCTTGAAGGGCGATGGCGTGAAATCATCGTCGCCGATGCTCTTCCCCTGCAGCTTGTCGCTGGCATAGTTGAAGAAGGCGCTGCCGTGGAACTTGTTGGCGCCCGGCTTGGTGACGACGTTGATCGCGCAGCCGGTGAATGAGCCGTACTGCACGTCGAACGGCGCGAACTCGACCGAGGTCTCGGCGATGATGTCGAAGGGCACCGGCATCGCGTTGCGCGACGCGAAGGGCGTGCCGTTCAGGCCGAACGTATCCGACTGGACGATGCCATCGACGCTGAAGCTGTTCGAGCGGTCATTGCCGCCCAGGCACGAGATGCGGTCGACCTCGTTCGAGCGCGACAGGCTGACACGCGGATCGATGCGGATGATGTCGCGAATGTCGCGCGTGATCGACGAGAAGTCCTTGAGGTCCTGCTCGCCGAACGACTGGCCCGGCCCGATCGCAAGCTGGGTCTGGTTGGCGCGCGCCGCGGTCACGACGATCTCGCCGCTGCCGCTGGTGAGGACGAAATCCAGGCTGGTATTGCCCTGGAGCGTGAGGTTGATGTTCTCGACGGTCTGGCCTTCGAAGCCGGGCGCCGACACCATCACGGTGAAAGGTCCGCCGGTGACCAGCGCATCGGCTCGGAAATAACCGCTGTTGTTGGCGGTGAGCGTCCGCTCGACGCCGGTGCGCGTGTCGGTGACCACCACCTCCGCGCCAGCGAGCGGCTTGCCCGCGTCGTCACGGACGGCACCTTCGATGCCCGACGTGATCTGCTGCGCATGCACGACAGCCGGCATCACCAGCGCGGCAACAGCCGCGCCGGCCAAAAATACTTGGCGCATTATTCCCCCAAATTCTGTTTTCAGTGCGAACCCGAGATGCCCCCGGATCTGACGAGTCTCCCGTCCGCCCGCCCTTTGGTGCCCGAGAATGACTTGGACGTTACAAAACGGCGTCGCCATGGAAACAGCCGGGGGCAATACCCTGCAACCGAACGGGCTTTTGGGGAGGGCGCTCTCCATCCGGCGGCGATGCGCGCACCGCTTTTCCGGCGGCCGTCGAACGGCTTAGTGCTTCATTCCGGCCACGCCATTCCGCGGTGCGCGCGGTCACGCCAATGCAATCATAGTGGAAAATTCGCGTCGCTTTCGCGTCAGTGCTGGCTCATCGAATAGGGCGCCGCGCCCGGCCCGACGCCCCATGCAGGGTTGGGCCGCGGCCCCATATCGAAGCGCAGCGTGCCGCCGGCCATGATCTCGTCCTGCGACAGCCAGGTACGCATCAGCGGCTTGCCGTTGAGCGTCGCCGACTGGATGTAGACATTCGCGGGCCCGTTGTTCGGCGCCTCGATCACGAAGTGGCGGCCATCCTCCAGCGCCAGGTCGACGCGTCGGAACAGCGGCGACCCGATCACATATTGGTCGGCGCCGGGCGTAACCGGGTAGAAGCCGAGCGCGCTGAAGATGTACCAGGCCGAGGTCTGGCCATTGTCCTCGTCGCCCGGATAGCCGTCCGGCGTCGCCGAATAGAGCCGGCGCATCGTGTCGCGGACATGGAACTGTGCCTTCCACGGCGCGCCGGCGTAATCGTACAGATAGATCATGTGCTGGATCGGCTGGTTGCCATGGGCGTAATTGCCCATGTCGGCGATCTGCATCTCGCGGATCTCGTGGATGGTCTCGCCATAATAGCTGTCGTCGAACTTGGGCGGGCTGGTGAAGACACTGTCCAGCCGGGCGACGAACTTCTCGTCGCCGCCCATCAGGCCGATCAGCCCCTGCACGTCCTGGAACACCGACCAGCTATAGTGGAGCGCATTGCCCTCGGTGAAGGCGTCGCCCCATTTGAGCGGATTGAACGGCGTCTCGAAACTGCCGTCGCGGTTGCGTCCGCGCATCCAGCCGCTCTCGGGATCATAGAGCTTGCGATAATTCTGCGCGCGCTCACGGAACAGCCTGGCGTCCTTGGCCTTGCCCAGCGATTCGGCGACCCGGGCCAGCGTGAAATCGGCATAGGCATATTCGAGCGTGCGCGCGGCATTCTCCTTGATGCCGCTGTCATAGGGGACATAACCGAGCCGGTTGTACAGCTCGACGCCCTCGCGGCCGACGGCGCTGATCACCGCACCCTTGGCGTTGCGCGGGCGCCCTTCGCTGGTCGTCGCATTCTTCTTCATCGCTTCGTACAGCGTGGCGATGTCGAAGCCGCGAATGCCCTTCAGCCAGGCATCGGCGATGATCGGCGTCGAGTTGGAGCCGATCATCACGTCGCGATAGCCGGGGCTCGCCCATTCGGGCAGCCAGCCGCCCTCGCGATAGGTGTTGGCGAGCCCCTGCATGATCTTCGAATCGAGATCGCGCTGCATGATCGTGAACAGCGGGAAGACCGCGCGGAACGTGTCCCAGAAGCCGTTGTCGGTGAACATGTATCCCGGCAGCACCTGGCCGTTATAGGGGCTGTAGTGCACCGTCTTTCCGGCGGCGTCGACCTCGTGGAACATGCGCGGAAAGAGCTGGGTGCGGTAGAGCGCCGAATAGAAGGTGCGCTTGTTGTCGAGATCCGGATCCTCGACCCGGTAGCGGCCGAGCAGGGCGTTCCACGCCGCCTTCGCCTTCTCACGCGTCGTGCCGAAATCCTGACGGCCGATCTCTCGGTCGAGGTTCAGCGCCGCCTGTTCGGGGCTGATGAAGGACGAGGCGACGCGGACCTGCACCTGCTCGCCGCGCCGGGTCTTGAAGCCGATGACCGCGCCGACATGGCCGCCCTCGGCATGGGTGCTGCCCGGCTGGACCTTCCATCCGTCGCCCCAGGTCTCCGCGATATCGAAATCGTGATCGAACTCGGCCACGAAATAGCTGTGGAAATTGTCCGGCACACCGCCCCGGTTGTTGCGGGCATAGCCGATGATCCGCCGCTCCCTGGGCAGGATCGTCACCATCGATCCCTTGTCGAACGCGTCGAGCAGGATCCAGCTCGTCTCGCTCTCCGGAAAGGTGAAGCGGAAATGCGCCGCGCGCTCCGTCGGCGCGATCTCGGTCGTGACGTCGTGATCGGCGAGATAGACGCGGTAATAATAGGGCCGCGCCACCTCGGCCTTGTGCGAGAACCATGAGGCGCGCGCGTCTTCCTGCACCCTCAGCGCGCCGGTGATCGGCATCAGCGAGAAGGCGCCATAGTCGTTCATCCAGGGGCTGGGCTGGTGGGTCTGCTTGAAGCCGCGGATCTTGGTGTCGTGATAGCCATAGGTCCAGCCATCGCCCATCTTGTTGGTCATCGGCGTCCAGAAGTTCATGCCCCAGGGCATGGCGATCGCCGGATAGGTGTTGCCGTTCGACAGCGCGTAGGTCGAATCGGTGCCCATCAGCGTGTTGACCAGATCGGCATAGGCGGGTTCGGCGGAGGGCGCGGAGGCGGCATCGGCCTGCGCCGACGCTGGCACGCCGTGAAGCGCCAGCAGCAACGCCGCGAATCGCCCTGCCATCCGTCCGCTCACCGTCATTCCCCGCTCCTTCCATCATTGTTCTGGCAGACGGTGCCCTGGAAATCATTGTCGCACCGCGCCGCGTCGAGGGTGATGCAATTTGCCGCCGCGCTCCTCATATCTCGGGCAAGCGCGATCTGGAGGAAAGCCATGGCACGGCCGATGAAGATTGATTTCGTATCCGACGTCTCCTGCCCCTGGTGCATCATCGGCCTGCGCGGACTCGAGGAGGCACTGGCGCGCGCCGGCGACCTGGTCGACGCGACCATCACCTTCCAGCCGTTCGAGCTCAATCCCAACATGCCGCCAGAGGGGCAGAACATCCTCGAGCATGTCGCCCAGAAATATGGCGCGACGCCCGAGCAATCGGCCGCCAACCGCAAGATGATCCACGATCGCGCCGCCGAGCTCGGCTTTACCATGGCGACGTCGAACGACAGCCGGATCTACAACACGTTCGACGCACACCGCCTGCTCCATTGGGCCGAGAGCGAGGGCAATCAGGCAGTGCTGAAGCATGCGCTGTTCGAAGCCTATTTCACCAACGGCGAGAATCCGGGCGATCCCGATGTACTCGCCGCCGCGGCCGAGAAGGCCGGACTCGACGGTGCCGCGGCGCGCGAGGTGCTCGCCAGCGGCCGCTATACCGAAGAGGTGCGCCGCGCCGAGCAGCTCTGGCAGTCGCGCGGGATCAACGCGGTGCCGGCGATCATCATCGACGATCGCTACCTGATCTCCGGCGGCCAGCCGCCCGAGGCGTTCGAGCAGGCCATCCGGAAGATCGCGGCCGAGACGGCGTAGGGCGCTTCGGCGCTGGCGCATTCCGTGGGCGCGCGATAGACCCCGGCGCGAGGGATCTTCCCTCGACTGTGCCGGTGCCCCTCGGGGCTTGAAAGGGAATGCGGTGGGCGCCTTCTGGTGTCCGCAAGCCGCGGCTGTCCCTGCAACTGTAAGCGGCGAGCCTTGGGGCCAGATGCCATTGGGAGCGATCCCGAGAAGGCGGCCCCGCCCGGCGACGACCCGCGAGCCAGGAGACCTGCCGGCGCAGGTCGCTCTTGCCCGGTCCAGGGAATGGCCAGGCACGGTCCTCCGTTTGGGCGACATCCACCATTGGACGAAGCGAACGGCCGCCGGGCCGGGCGCGGCGGCCCGTCGCGAGAACGGAACGGACATGACCGAGGAAGAAATCAACGCCGCCCACAACGCCAAGGCGAAGAAGCGCCAGGCCGCCAAAGCCAAGATCATGGCGGACAAGGTCGAGGAACGCGGCCTGCTGATCGTTCACACCGGCAAGGGCAAGGGCAAGTCGACCGCCGCCTTCGGCATGGTCTGCCGCGCGCTGGGGCACGGCATGAAGGTCGGCGTCGTCCAGTTCATCAAGGGCGGCTGGGCGACCGGCGAGAAGGCGGTCTATGCGGCCTTTCCCGACCAGGTCGAGCACAAGGTGATGGGCGAGGGCTTCACCTGGGACACGCAGGACCGCGCCCGCGACGTGGCCTGGGCCCGCGCCGGCTGGGAGGAGGTGAAGCGGATGATCGCCGATCCGGAGATCGCGATGGTCGTCGCCGACGAGCTCAACATCGTCCTGCGCTACGAGTATCTCCCGGTCGACGAGGTAGTCGCCGGATTGATCGATCGCGCGCCGATGAAGCATGTCATCGTCACCGGCCGCAACGCCCCCGATGCGCTGATCGAGGCGGCGGACCTGGTCACCGAGATGGTGCAGGTCAAGCATCCCTTCCGCTCCGGCGTGAAGGCGCAGAAGGGCATCGAGTTTTGACCGCGCCGCTCGCGCGGGGACTGGTGATCGGCGCGCCGCAATCGGGCGCCGGCAAGACGACGGTCACGATCGGCCTGCAGCGCGCCTTTGCCCGCAAGGGGCTGCGCGTGCGCGGGGCGAAATGCGGCCCCGACTATATCGACCCGGCGTTCCACCGGGCTGCGACCGGCCTCGCCTCGGTCAATCTCGACGGGTTCGCGATGGATGCACCGCTACTGCGTGGGCTCGCCACGCAGGCGGCGGAAGGTGCCGACCTCGTGATCGCCGAAGGCGCGATGGGCCTGTTCGACGGCGCTCGCGCGGCGGACCGGTCGGGCGCGCCCGCCGATATCGCCCGGCTGCTCGACTGGCCCATGCTGCTGGTGATCGACGCGCGCGCCGCTGCCCAGTCGGCCGCGGCGATCGCGCATGGCTGCGGGACCTTTCCCGGCGCCCCGCGCATCGCCGGCGTGATCGCCAATCGCGTCGCCAGCCCGCGCCATGCCCGGATGATCGAGAACGGCTTCGCCCGGATCGCGGTGCCGCTGCTGGGCATGCTGTATCGCGACGAGGCGCTGACCTTGCCCGAGCGGCACCTCGGGCTGGTCCAGGCCGGCGAGACCGCCGAAATCGACGCCCGGATCGACGCCATCGCCGATCGGATCGCCGCGCAGTGCGATCTCGACGCGATCCGCGCGGCAGCCTCGCCCACCGCGTCCGCGTCCTTGCCGGCGCTGGCCGTTCGCCCGCCGGGCCAGCGCATCGCCCTGGCCCGCGACGATGCCTTCTCCTTCCTTTACCCGCACCTGCTCGACGCCTGGCGCACGGTGGGCGCCGAGCTCGTCTTCTTCTCCCCGCTCGCCGACGAGGCACCCCCCGCCGATTGCGACGCCTGCTGGCTTCCCGGCGGCTATCCCGAGCTGCATGCGGCGCGCCTCGCCGCCAATCGCGGCTTCCTCGACGGCCTGCGCAGCTTCGCCCAGACCCGCCCGGTCCATGGCGAGTGCGGCGGTTACATGGTGCTGGGCCGCACGCTCCAGGATGCCGAGGGCGTCACCCGTGCCATGGCGGAACTGCTGCCCGTCGAAACCAGCATCGCTCGCCGCAAGCTCACGCTCGGCTATCGCCGCGCGACCCTGCACCATGCCACCGGCTTCGCCGCGGCGGGGCAGCAGCTCTTCGGCCACGAGTTCCACTATGCCACGATCACCGCATCGGAAGGCGATCCGCTCGCCGACATCGCCGATGCAGAGGGCAATGCGCTGGCCCCCGCCGGGCATCGCGCCGGGCATGTCACCGGCAGTTTCTTCCACTTGATCGCCTGAGGCAAAGCCCGTAACGACCGCGCCGCGACAGGTTCCCGAGAGGGATCAAAAGGGAACGGGGTTCGAAACCCCGGCTGCCCCTGCAACTGTAAGCGGCGAGCCACCGAGCCATATGCCATTGGGATCCCACGATCCTGAGAAGGCGGCCCGGACCGGCATTGACCCGTGAGCCAGGAGACCTGCCCGTCGCGGTCGTTCTTCGTCCGGACAGGGTGTGCCGGTCGAGCGGGGATTTCCTCGAGCAACGACAACTGCCGTGCGGGTTCGCGCGGGCAGGGGTCGTGTGCGTATTCCCCTGTCCCTTCGGTCTCGTGCGGTTGCGTCAAAACAACCGAGGGATCCTCATGCGCTTTCACTTCAAGACCAGTTTCCTGCTGCTTTCCACACTTTCGGCACCCGCTTTCGCCCAAGAGGCGCCGGCGCCGGAAGCCCCCGGCGACGAGATCGTCGTCACCGCGCTGCGCACGCCGCTCCCGCTCGATCGGGTCGCCTCGACGATCACGGTGATCGACAAGGCGGAGATCGACCGCTCCCAGGCGACGATCATCTCAGATTTGCTGGTGCGCACGCCCGGCGTCAGCATCAGTCGCAACGGCGGCTTCGGCACTGCGACCCAGGTCCGCATCCGCGGCGCCGAGACCGACCAGACCGTGGTGGTGCTCGACGGCGTCAAGCTCGCCGACGCCTCGTCGACGGGCGGCGGCTACAACTTCGCCAACATGCTGACCGGCGACGCCGCGCGGATCGAGATATTGCGCGGGCCGCAATCGATCCTGTGGGGCAGCCAGGCGATCGGCGGCGTGGTGAACATCGCCACCGCCACGCCCACCGAACCGCTCGAAGGCTCGATGGATATCGAGGGCGGATCGCGCCAGACGGTCAATGCCCGCGCCGCGATCGGCGGCCATGACGGTGCGATCGACTTCCGCTTCGCGGCCAATGCCTTCTCGACCGAGAATATCTCGGCGATCAGCCCGCGCTATGGCGGCAACGAGAACGATCCCTATCGCAATGCCAGCGGCACCGGCCGGGTCGGCGTGCGGTTGAGCGAGGCGGTTTCGGTCGACCTGCGCGGCTATTACTCCAGCGGGCGCACCGATATCGACAGCTCGGGCACGGTACCCGACAGCCCCGAATATTCGACCAACGTGGAATGGATCGGCTATGCCGGGCTGAACGCCGCGCTGTTCAACGGCGCGCTGAGCAACCGCATCGCGTTCAGCCAGAGCGACACGGTCCGCCAGAACTTCAATCCGTCGCGCAAGGTTCGGGCGATCAGCTTCGACGCCAAGGGCCAGACCCGCAGCTACCAGTATCAGGGCAATCTCTCGGTGCTCGACGGCTGGAAGCTGGTGTTCGGTGCCGAGCGCGAGGAGCAGACGATGCGCTCCGCCTCGCCGGTCGACAGCAACGCCGCCTATGCCACGATCCGCGCGCATGCCTCGATCGACAGCTATTACGCGCAGCTCAACGGCACGATCATCGACGGCCTCACCGTTTCGGGCGGCGTCCGCCACGATCACCACAGCAGCTTCGGCGACAATGACGTGCTGGGCGGCGGCGCCGCCTGGGCAGTGTTCGGCGGCGGCACCGTGCTGCGCGCAAGCTATGGCGAGGGCTTCAAGGCGCCGACGCTCTACCAGCTGTTCAGCGATTTCGGGAACCAGTCGCTCCAGCCCGAGCGTTCGCATGGCTGGGATGCCGGGGTCGAGCAGCATCTGTTCGATCGCCACCTCGTGCTGTCGGCGACCTATTTCGACCGTACCACGACCAACCTGATCCTGTTCAGCGGCTGCCCGGCGACCAACAAGCCGCCGCTCTGCTTCACGCCGGGCACGACGACGGCGCGATCGGGCTATTACGCCAATGTCCAGCGCAGCCAGGCACACGGCGCCGAGCTGGCCGGCGCGCTCCGCTTCGGCGGCTTCAGCCTCGACGGCAACTATAGCTGGACGGTGTCGGAAGACCGTTCGCCCGGCGTAGATTTCGGCAACCAGCTGCCGCGCCGCCCCCGCAACGCCGCGAACGGCTCGGCGACCTATGTCTGGCCGTTCGGCCTCTCGACCGGGGTCGCGGTCCGCTGGTCGGGCAAGACGCTCGACACCGCGCAGACCAGCGCCACCGTGCTCCCGCTCGAGAATGCGGCCTATACGCTGGTGGATCTCCGCGCCGAGCTGCCGATCACCAAGGCGCTGAAGCTGTTCGGCCGGGTCGAGAACCTGTTCGACGAATATTACGAGACCGCCCGCCGGTACGGCACGCTCGGCCGGAGCTTCTATGCCGGCTTCCGGGCGCGCTTCTGATGTCCCATCCCCCAAGCAAGGAGACGCCTGCCATGTCGAGTCTTTCGCCTGCCGTCGCCCGTAACCTCTGGATCGGCGCGATGGTCGTCGCGAGCACCGTGACCACGCTCGTGCTCGCCTGCGCCACGCCCTTCCCGGCACTGGCCGCGCTCGCCGCGCTGCACGTGCGCCGCGCCGAGGGTGTCGCGCTCGTCATCGTCGCCTGGCTCGCCGCGCAGATCACCGGCTTCGGCCTGCTTCACTATCCGGTCGATGCGAACAGCATCGGCTGGGCGCTGGCGCTGGGAATCGCGGCGATCGGATCGCTGTTCGCGGCGGACATCGCAGCCAAGGCGATGCCCGGCGCCAATTATGTCGTGCGGCTCGTGGTCGCCTATGCCGTGGCCTATATCGGCTTCAAGGCCATGGTCCTGCTCGGCGCCTTCGCGCTCCAGAGCGGCTGGGCGGCGTTCAAACCCGAGATCCTGACCCGCCAGTTCGTGCGCTACGGGCTGATCCTGGTCGGGCTGGTCGTGTTCCAGCGCTTGCTCAGCCTGGTCGGCGTCGATGGCAACGCCCGGCCGGCGCACGCCTGATGCTCCGCGCCGCCGCGCCCGGCCCTTCGGTCATCGTCTGCAACACCTGCCGCCACTCTCCGGAGTCGCGAGAGGATGCGGAGGGCGTGCGCGGCGGCGCCAGGCTGGCCGAGGCGGTGCGCACCACCGCCGCCTCGGACCCGCGCTATGCGGGGATCGCGGTGGAGGAGATGCCGTGCCTCTTCGCCTGCGCCGATTTCTGCACCGTACACCTGCGCGCGCCCGGCAGGATCGGCTATGTGCTCGGCCGCTTCACGCCCGATGCCGAGGCGGCCACGGCGATCCTCGATTTCGCGGTCCATTACGCCGCCAGTGCGGAGGGTCAGGTGCCGTATCGCGACTGGCCGCAAGGCGTTAAGGGCCATTTCCTCGTACGGGTGCCCCCGGAAGGCCAGGTAGCGACATGACCCTCTTCGCCGATCGAACAGCATTCGAAGCCGCACTCGCCGCGCTTCCCGGCCCCGACACGGCCGCCCGCGCCGCCGCCGGGGCGCGCCAGGCGGTGCTGACCAAGCCCGCCGGATCGCTCGGCCGGCTCGAGGAGATCGCGATCCACTTCGCCGGCTGGCAGGGCCGCGAGCGCCCGCGTATCGATCGCGGCCGCGCGGCGATCTTTGCCGGCAACCACGGCGTCGCGGCGCAGGGGGTCAGCGCCTTTCCAGCGGAGGTGACGGCGCAGATGGTCGCCAATTTCCGCCACGGCGGCGCCGCGATCAACGCCCTCGCCGGCGCGGCGAACCTGGAGCTCAGCGTGATCGCGCTCGAGCTCGACCGGCCTACCGCCGATTTCACGGCAGCGCCGGCGATGACCGAAGCGGAATGCCTCGCCGCGATGGCCGCCGGCGCGGCCGTGGTCGAACCGGGCCTCGACGTGCTGGTGGTGGGCGAGATGGGCATCGCCAACAGCACGGCGGCGGCCGCGCTCTGCGCCCGCGGACTGGGCGGCAGCGCGCCCGATTGGGTCGGCCCCGGCACCGGTCTCGACGCCGCCGGGATCGCCCGGAAGATCGAGGTGGTCGATCGCGCGCTGGCGTTCCACCGGGATGCGCCGAACACCCCGCTGGAGACGCTCCGCCGCCTGGGCGGGCGGGAGATCGCCGCGATCGCCGGCGCCGTGATCGGCGCGCGCCACGAGCGCATTCCAGTCGTACTCGACGGCTTCATCAGCTCCTCGGCGCTCGCCCCCTTCATCGCCGCCGTCCCCGGCATCGCCGAGCATTGCCTCGCGAGCCATCGCTCCGCCGAGCCCGGGCATCGCCGCCTGCTCGACCGGCTCGGCCTCGACCCGCTGCTCGACCTCGGCATGCGGCTCGGCGAAGGCAGCGGCGCGGCGGTCGCGGTAACGGTGATCCGGTCGGCACTTGTGGCGCACGGCCAGATGGCGACCTTCGCCGAAGCGGGCGTCGCCGGCGCGGCATGACGCCGTTCCTGCTCCACCTGTTGCGCCACGGCGCACCCGACGTGCCGGGCCTGATGCTGGGCCATACCGATGCGGCGCCGAGCGCTGCGGGTATCGCTGCCTGTGTCGCGCGAGCGGTCGGGCTGGAATTCGATGCGGCGATCGCGTCCGACCTGCGTCGCACATGCGACGCCGCCCGGGCCATCGCCGATGCCCGGGCGATGCTCCTCGCGATCGATCCGCGCTGGCGTGAGCTCGATTTCGGCACGTGGGATGGCCTTGTCCCGGCCGAGATCGATGCCGCGGCGCTCGGGCGCTTCTGGGCAGACCCCGACACCGATCCGCCCCCCGGTGGCGAGCGCTGGTCCAGCCTGCGCGCACGTGTCGCCGCCGCGCTTCGCGATCTGGCGTCCCTGCCGACCCTGATCGTAACCCATGGCGGCGCGATCCGCGCGGCGCTCGCGGAACTCTGCGGCTTCGACCATGCCCAGCTCTGGGCGTTCGAGCTGCCCTATGCGTCGCTGCTCACGCTCCGAGTCTGGCCCGGCGAGACGCCGAGCGCCCAGATCGTCGGGCTGCGCGCATGAAGGGCCTGATCGCCGCGCTGCAGTTCCTCACCCGGCTGCCGGTGCCGCGCGTCGAGATCGACGATGCCCAGTTCGTACGGTCGATGCGCTGGTTTCCCCTTGTCGGGATCATCATCGGCGCGATCGTCGCGGGCGCGGCCTGGGCCGGCGCGCATGTCGATCCCTGGACCGGCGCGCTGGCGGGACTGGTCGCCTGGACCTGGGTGACAGGCGCGCTGCATCTCGACGGCCTGTCCGATCTCGCCGACGCGGCGGGCGCCGCGCACAAGGGCCGCGAGCGTCTGCTCGCCGTCCTCGCCGATCCGCATATCGGCAGCTTCGGCGCGGTGGCGATCGGCCTCCAGCTGATCGCCAAGCTCGTCCTGCTCCACGCGCTGATCGGGCACGGCGCGTTCGCGGCACTGACGCTGATCCCCTTCGCGGCCCGTATCGGTCCGCTCGCCTGGACCCTGTGGTTGCCGCCGCTGCACCAGGGTCTCGCCGAGCGCTTCCGTGCTGCTACCCGGCCGATCCAGGTCTTGTTCTGGGCCGTGCCGCTCATCGTCGCGGCATGGCTCGTCCCCGCCCTGATCGTGACGCCGCTGCTCGCCGCTGCCTGGGGTGTCTGGCTGCGCGACCGGATCGGGGGGATCTCGGGCGACGGACACGGCGCCGGGATCGAGTTGGTCGAGACCGGCCTGCTCGCCGCCGCGTTGCTGCTCGGCCGCTGACGATGCCGAACGCGACCTGGACCTTTCACGGCGGCCGGCTGGGAGAAGCCCGCACGGCTTATGGCGATGCCGACGGACCGTGGCTCGATCTCTCGACCGGGATCAATCCGCACGGCTGGCCCGGCGTCGCCGCGCTCGAGATGGATTGGCGCGCGTTGCCGGACGAGCAGGCGCTCGCCGCGCTCGAGGCCGCCGCCGCGACCCATTTCGGCGTCCGCGCCGCCAATCTCTGCGCCGTGCCCGGCACCGAGATCGGGCTGCGGCTGGTCGGCACGATGATCGACGGACCCGCGGTGCGCGTCGGCCCCGGTTATCGCACGCACGCCGCGATGCTGCCCACTGCACGCGAGATCCGTGTCGAGGCGCTGGAGAAGGCAGTCGATGCCAGCATCCTCCTCGCCAATCCGAACAATCCGGATGGGCATGTCGTCAGCCCCTCGCTGCTCGACGCGCACCTGATCCGCCTCGCGGGATCGCCGCACTGGCTGATCGTCGACGAAGCCTTTGCCGACGCGAGCCCCGCGATGAGCATCGCCGATCGGGTCAATGACGGCCGCCCGCTGATCCTGTTCCGCTCGTTCGGCAAGTTCTTCGGGCTGGCAGGCGTGCGCCTGGGGTTCGTGCTGGGGCCCCGCACCGTAATCGAGCGGGTTCGCGCGGGGCTGGGCAGCTGGCCCGTCTCCAGTGCCGCGCTGGCGATCGGGACCCCCGCCTATCGCGATCGGGACTGGATCGAGGTGATGCGCGCGCAATTGCAGACAGAAGCGGCGGCGCTCGACGCGGTGCTGCTGCGTCACGGCCTGCGCCCGCGCGGCGATTGCCCGCTGTTCCGGCTGGTCGAGACCGAGGATGCCGCGCATCTCTTCGATCATCTCGCCCGCCAGGCGATCCTGACGCGCCCCTTCGACCATGACTCGCGCCTGCTCCGCATCGGCCTGCCGGGGAGCGATGCGGCGCTTGCCCGGCTCGATCGCGCCCTGGCACGTGGCTGAGCCCGTCGCTCTGCTCGCGCTGGCGGTCGATGCGGCGCTGGGTTGGCCGCCCGCGCTCTACCGGCGCATCGGGCATCCGGTCGGGGCGTTCGCCACGATCATCCTGTCCTGCGAACGCCGCTGGAACCAGCCGGATCGCGCCTACACCACGCGCCGACTGGCCGGGGTCGCGACGGTCCTGATCCTGGTCACGATCGCCGGAGGTGGCGGCCTCGTTCTGCACCGCCTGATTCAGGCAAGCACGGGCGCTTGGGCGTGGCCGATCGAGGCGCTGCTCGCCGCGCCGGGCCTCGCGCAGCGCAGCCTCTTCGATCATGTCCGGCCAGTCGGCGTCGCGCTGACCGCGGGCGACCTCGGCCGGGCGCGGAGCGCCGTTGGCCGGATCGTTGGCCGCGACACCGCAGCGCTCGACAAATCCGGCACCGCGCGCGCAGCGATCGAGAGCCTGGCGGAGAGTTTCTGCGACGGCATCGCCGCGCCGCTGTTCTGGCTTGCGCTGCTCGGCCTGCCCGGCATCTGGATCTACAAGGCGATCAACACCGCCGACAGCCTGGTCGGCCATCGCGAGGCGCGCTGGCGCGCATTCGGCTGGGCAGCGGCACGAACCGATGATCTGCTCAACCTGATCCCGGCGCGCCTCGCCGGCCCGCTGATCTGCCTGTGCGGCGCGGGTGGATGGCATGTCCTGCGACGCGACGCCCGGCTCCACGCATCGCCCAATGCCGGATGGCCGGAAGCAGCGATGGCCGGCGCGCTCGGCATCCGCCTCGGCGGCCCGATCGCCTATGACGGCGTGATGCAGGAGAAGCCGTGGATCGGCGCCGGCCTGCGCGACGCCGATCCCGCCGATATTCGCCGCGCGCTCGCCATCTATGTTCGCGCGTGCCTGTGCCTCTGGATCGCTGCAGGAGCCGTGACATGGGCACTTTGATGCTGCAGGGGACCGGCTCCGACGTCGGCAAATCGGTGCTCGTCGCCGCGCTGTGCCGCGCTTTCGCCAATCGCGGGCTGCGCGTCCGGCCGTTCAAGCCGCAGAACATGTCGAACAATGCCGCAGTCACCGCCGATGGCGGCGAGATCGGCCGCGCCCAGGCACTCCAGGCGATCGCCGCGCGCGTCGAACCGACCACCGACATGAACCCGGTGCTGCTCAAGCCCCAGGCCGACCGCACCTCGCAGCTGATCGTCGGCGGCAAGGTCCGCGGCACGCTAGGCGCCGGCAATTTCCGCAAGGCGCGGGGCGAACTGCTCGGCGAGGTACTGGCCGCTTATCACCGGCTGCGGGCCGAATGCGACATCGTCGTCGTCGAGGGCGCCGGATCGCCTGCCGAGATCAACCTGCGCGCCGGCGACATCGCCAATATGGGCTTCGCCCGCGCCGCGAATGTCCCCGTGGTGCTCGTCGGCGACATCGATCGCGGCGGCGTGATCGCGGCGATCGTCGGCACGCGGGCGGTGATCGATCCCGAGGATGCGGCGATGATCCGCGGCTTCGTCATCAACAAGTTCCGCGGCGATCCCGCCTTGTTCGAGGACGGCTATCGCCAGATCGAGGCGCTGTCGGGCTGGCGCGGCTTCGGCGTAGTGCCCTGGCTCGCCGCCACGGCGCGGCTGCCGAGCGAAGACGCCGTCGTCCTCGAAGCGCCCCCGCCCCGGCACGAGGGCCGGCTGGTCGTCGCCTGCCCGATCCTCCCGCGCATCGCCAATTTCGACGATCTCGATCCGCTCAAGCTCGAGCCCGATGTCGAGTTGCGGATGATCCCGCCCGGCGCGCCGATCCCAGCCGAGACGGCGCTTATTGTCCTGCCCGGATCCAAGGCGACGATCGCCGATCTTGCGTCGCTCCGCGCCGAAGGATGGGATATCGACGTCCGCGCGCATCACCGCCGCGGTGGCGCGGTGCTCGGGCTGTGCGGCGGCTATCAGATGCTCGGGACGCGCATCGACGACCCTGCCGGACTGGAGGGACCGGCGGGATCGAGCGAAGGCCTTGGCCTGCTCGACGTCACGACCAGGCTTTCCGCTACCAAGGCGTTGCGCCCCGTCCGCGGTCACGCCTTGGGGGCGCCGTTCGATGGCTATGAGATGCACATGGGCGAGACGACCGGCCCCGGCATCGCGCAGCCGCTGGCGACATTCGACGATGGCCGCATGGACGGCGCGATCAGCGAGGACGGGCTGGTGATGGGCACCTATGTCCATGGCTTCCTCGCCGATCCGGCGCAGCGCCGTGCGTTGCTTGCCAGGATCGGTGCGGAGGGCGGCGGCCGCGACTATCGCGCCGCCGTCGACGGCGCGCTCGATGCGATCGCCGAGGCGCTGGAAACCCATCTCGATCTCGACGCGTTGCTTGCTCTCGCTTCGGCTTCGCCGGATACTGCAGCGCCATGACGTCAAGCCGCCACATCCTGTTCGTCCTGGGCGGCGCCCGCTCGGGCAAGAGCCGCCACGCCCAGGCGCGGGCGGAGGCCCATGACGGCGAGCTGGTCTTCCTAGCCACCGCCCAGGCGTTCGACGACGAGATGCGCGATCGGATCGCAAGGCACCGCGCGGATCGCGGACCGCGCTGGCGCACGGTGGAGGCGCCGCTCGATCTCGCCTCCACGCTCGCCGCCGAAGCCGATCCGGCGCGCGTGGTGCTCGTCGACTGTCTCACTTTATGGACCTCGAACCTGCTGCTCGCCGATCGCGACATCGTCGCCGCGACGGAGGAGCTGGTCGCCGCCCTTGGCGAAGCCCGAGGCCCAGTGATCCTGGTGGCGAACGAGGTCGGCCTGGGCATCGTCCCCGACAATGCTCTGGCGCGCCGTTTCCGCGATGCGGCGGGGACGCTCAACCAGGCCGTGGCCCGCGCCGCCGACGAGGCCCTCTTCCTCGCCGCGGGCTTGCCGATGCGCCTGAAGTGAGCGGCGCTGCCGGCTAGGCGAGGACCGTCGGTGCTTCCACACCCTCATCCCGGTCCGCAAGGACCCCTACGTCGGACCATTCCGCATCGACCGAGCGCACGGTGACGATCACGCGCATCTTCTCGGCGATGATCGACGCGCGATGCTCCGAAATCCCGGACTGGATAATCCGCACGACCATATGATCGTCGCCGCTGCGCGCCTGCACGCTTTGCGGGATCAGGTCCGATTGCGCGAACAGACCGGTCAGCCGGTTGAGGATTTGAGGGCAGCGATCCGCCCGTATCGCGAACAGCGCGACCGCAGAATCGTGGCTCATCCCGCGTTGGCTCGCCGCTTTCTCGAGGGCATGATGATCCCGAGCGCGGCGTCCTCCGCCGCGCGGTGCGGCGGGATGGCGCGTGCGGCGGCATCGGCCAGGATCGCGTCCATGCGCGGCCCGATCTCCGCCAGCCGCGCCTCGACATCGTCGCCGGACCAGCCGAGATACTCCGCGGCGACGTTGATGATCCCGCCGGCATTGGCGACATAGTCGGGCGCGTAGAGGATGTTGCGGTTCATCAGCTGCGTGCCGTCCTCGGGCTTGCCGAGCTGGTTGTTGGCGCCGCCGCAGATCACGCGCGCGCGCAGTCTCTCGATGCTCTCCGTATTGAGGATCCCGCCCAGCGCGCAGGGCGCGAGCACGTCGACATCGGCGGTCAGGATCGCGTCGACCGGCACCACTTCGGCGCCGAACCGGGCCAACGCGCGCTCGGTCGCGTCGCCGCGCGGATCGGCGACGACCAGCTGCGCGCCCGCGTCTGCAAGCAGACCGCACAACGCGAAGCCGACATTGCCCAAGCCTTGCACGCCGACGCGCGCGCCCTCCAGCGACCGGCCGCGATGCCGGCGCAGCGCGACTTCGAGCGCGGCGAACACGCCGCGCGCGGTGAAGGGCGACGGATCGCCGCCGGGACGCTCCTGCGCGGCCGGCAGCCCGGCGACATGGCGCGTCGCCGAGCGTACCTGCTGCATGTCCGCCACGGTGGTGCCGACATCCTCGGCCGTAACATAGTCGCCGCCCAGCGCCGCGACCTCCTCGCCGAACGCTGCGAACAGCCGCGCGCGATCGAAGGGAGCATCGGGCAGCTGGAGCACCGCCTTGCCCCCGCCGAAGGGGAGCCCCGCCAGCGCGTTCTTGTAGGTCATGCCCTCGGCCAGCCGCATGGCGTCTTCGACCAGCTGCTGCTGGCTGGCGTAGCGCCACAGCCGGCATCCACCCGCCGCCGGTCCCAACGCAGTCGAATGAATAACGATCGCGCCCTTCAGTCCGACATCGGGGCGATCGATCAGTTTGATATGTTCGGCGACCAACATGCACGACTCCGGGAACGGCGAATCAACGACGGAAAGATTATGCCGTGATCGCGCCGGAATATCCTTCCTATCTGGTAGCTTCAGCGGCTATATACGGTCATAAATTCCCGATTTTACAAATATTCAGGTGAAAATGACCGAAGAACTCGACTCATACGAACGACGCATCCTCGCGCTGCTGCAGGAGGACGCGTCGCTCTCCGTCGCGCAGATCGCCGAGCAGGTCGGCCTGTCCGCCTCGCCCTGCTGGCGACGGATCGATCGGCTCGAGAGCGGAGGCTATATCCGGCGACGCGTGGCGCTGGTCGATCGACGCAAGGTCGGCCTCAACGCCCAGATCTTCGCGCAGGTGAAGCTGAACGCGCACGGCCGCGCCAATCTCGACGAATTCTCGCAGGCGATCCGCGAATTTCCCGAGGTACTCGAGTGCTTCGTGATGATGGGCTCGGTCGACTTCCTCCTGCGCATCGTCGCGCAGGACATCGAAGCCTATGAGCGCTTCTTCTTCGATAGGCTGAGCCGCTTGCCCGGCATCCAGGAGATCAACTCCACGGTTGCGCTGTCCGAGATCAAGTCGACCACCGCGCTGCCGCTCTAGGCCTGTTCGGCTTCCAGTTCCTCGTCGGCGAAGGTCTCGGTGTCGACCTGGCGCTGCATCGCGGCCGAATAGCGCGCACCCTGGATGGCCCCGTCGAAGATCGCCTCGATCCGATCACTGGCCTCCGGCGCCAGCATCACGCCTGCGGCACCGAGATTCTCCTCGAGATGCGCGATGCTGCGCGTGCCCGGAATCGGGATGACATGGTCGCCGCGCGACAGCACCCAGGCGAGCGCGAGCTGCGCCGAGGTCAGCCCGAGCTCGGCGGCGAGCGCGTCGAACCTGCGCACCGCGACGAGGTTGTGCGCCAGCCGCTCCCCCTTGAACCGCGGCATCGCCAGGCGGATGTCACCCGCCAGATATGCATCGTCGTGCACGCCGTTCGCCAGCAGTCCGCGCGCGACAGGCGAAAAGGCTACCAGCGCGATCCCCAGCTCGGCGCAGGTCTCCAGCACCGCGATCTCGGGGTTGCGGACAACGGGCGAATATTCGGATTGCACCGCCGCGATCGGGTGGACCGCCTGCGCCCGCCGGATCGTCGCAGCGGACATCTCGCTGAGGCCGATTGCGCGGATCTTGCCCGCCTCCTTGGCACGGACCAGCGCGCCGACCGATTCCTCAACCGGCACGTTCCGGTCGAGCCGGTGAAGATAATAGAGATCGATGCAATCGGTGCCGAGCCGCTGGAGCGCGCGATCGAGCGTGCCCGCGATCGTTTCCGGCCGCCCGTCGAGCACGCGCTGGCCGTCGATCAGGTCGAGCACGCATTTGCTCGCCAGCGTGAACTCGCTGCGGCGATGCATCACCGCCTTGGCGAGCAGCCGCTCGTTGCCGCCCCCGCCATAGAGCGCCGCGGTATCGAGCAACGTCACGCCCAGATCGAGCGCGCGGCCAAGCAGGCGGATCGCGTCCGCCTCCGCCGGCTGCGCGCCATAGGCATGACTCAGGTTCATGCAGCCCAGCCCGATCGCCGAGACGGTGAAGGGGCCGAGCGCGCGGGTGGGAAGATCGGTCATGCTGGCGTCCTTTACCGGGCGTCAGCCGCCCGCGATTTCCTCGGGCCAATAGAGCCGCATCGGGTTGGCGACCAGCAGCTTGTGGCGCAGCTCCTCGGTCACGGCGATCCGCGGGATGACATCGACCAGCCCGCCGTCATCGGGGATGCGATGCTCCATGTTCGGGTGCGGCCAGTCGCTGCCCCACAGCACGCGATCGGGATAGTCCTCGACCAGCGGGCGCACCGCGGCGACGAAATCGTCATAGGGCTCGCCCTGCGGCGAGAGGCGGTCGGGGCAGGTCGTCTTCACCCAGATGTCCGCCCGGCTGTCGAGCAGCGCGCGGAACGCGGCCATGTCGGCGCCGTGCGGCCCCTGCGCCACGTCGGGCCGGCCCATATGGTCCACCACGACCGGCACCGGCAACGCATCGAGGAAGGACCGCAGCTCGGCGAGGATATCCGCCTCGAAATAGACGACGACGTGCCATCCGGCGGGCAGACGTCCGGCCAGCTCCAGGAACCGGTCCTTCGGCGCATTGTCGACCAGCCGCTTGAGGAAATTGAAGCGCACCCCGCGCATCCCGCCGACATCGAGCCGCGCCAGTGCCTCCGTCGAAATGTCGGGATCGACCACCGCAACGCCCCGCGCCCTGCCGCCAGCCTTGGTGATCGCCGCGAGCGTCGCGGCATTGTCGGTGCCGTGGCAGCTCGCCTGGACGATGACGTTGCGTGCGAAGCCCAGCCGGTCGCGCAGCGCGAACAGCATCTCGGGCGTCGCGTCGGCGGGATGGTATTTGGCGCTGGGGCTGAAGGGGAACTCGGCCATGGGCCCGAACACATGGACATGCGCGTCCACCGCCCCGGGCGGCGGCACGAAGCGCGGCACGGAGGGGCTGTCGACCCAGGTCTTGCTGCGGCTCATCCGAACACCACTCCATCCATCAGTTTGCGCGCGGTCCGCAGCAGCGCGGCGCTCGCCACTCCGCCTTTCGCATCCAGTTCGAGCACCGCGCTCATCTCGCCGCCGGGATGCTCCACCGACAAGGTCTTGCGCGATCCCGCCGGAATAATCGCGACTTCGGCGGCGGGCGATCCCTCGATCAGGCAGGCCGTCGCTACGCTCACCGCGCCGAGCACGCCGATCGACGCATGCGCGCGGTGCGGAATGAAGCTGCGCACCGTGACCGCACCGCCGTTGCGGGGTGGCGCGACCAGCATCATCTTGGGCACCGATTTCTCGCGCACGTCACCCAGGTTCATCAAGGGTCCCGCCGCCAGCCGGATCGCCTCGATCCGCGCCTTCACGTCCGATGCCGTATCCAGCGTCTCGCGATCCTCGTACCCGGTCGCGCCGACATCCGTGGCCCTGAGCACGATGCAAGGCATCCCGTTGTCGATCAGCGTGCAGCGGACCCCCTCGATCACGTCGACTGCACGGCCACTGGGCAGCAGCGCCCCGCATGAGGATCCGGCGGTGTCGCGGAACTCGAGCGGGATCGGCGCGGCGGTGCCCGGCACGCCGTCGATCCGCGCGTCGCCCGAATAGGCGACCGCGCCGCCCGGCGTCCGGATCGTCGCGACGGCGACCTGCCCGCTATTCTCCATATGGATGGCGACGCGCGTCTCCCCGGGCCCGGCCGCGACCAGCCCGCGTTCGATCGCGAACGGGCCGACCCCGGCAAGAATATTACCGCAATTCTGCGCGTCGCTCACGATCGCCTGGTCGACGAAGATCTGGAGGAACAAATAGTCGATATCGATCCCCGGCCGCGCCGATCGCGACACGACGGCCACTTTCGAGGTGAGCGGATCGGCACCGCCCATACCGTCGATCTGGCGCGGATCGGGCGAGCCCAGCGCCCGCAGCAGGAACGCGTCGCGCGCGGCAATGTCGGCAGGCAGCTCATCCTTCCGGAAATAACCGCCCTTGGATGTGCCGCCGCGCATCCACATGCAGCGGATTCCATCCTCGCTCACCGGTGGGGTCTATTCATATTTCAGGCCCAGCGCGGCGAGCTTGGCGCGCATGTCGTAGATGTCGAGGCTGATCTCGCCCGCGGCCAATCGCGTGCGCTTGTCGGCCTCATTCTCCTCGCGCGCTTGGCCGAGCGCCAGAACCCTCTCCGCGTCGTCGCGCCGGACCACGCACACGCCGTCATCGTCCGCGACGATCACGTCGCCCGCCTCGATCGCCGCGCCGGCGCAGACTATGGCCACGTTGACCGATCCCAATGTCGCCTTGACCGTCCCTTGCGCGAACACGCCCTTGGCCCAAACCGGAAAGCCCATCTGGGCAAGATCGCGCACGTCGCGCACGCCCGCGTCGATCACCAGCCCCTTGATTCCCCGTGCGATGGCGGAGGTCGCCAGCAGGTCGCCGAAATAGCCGTCGTCGCACGGGCTGGTCGGCGCGAGGACCAGTATGTCGCCCGGCTGCGCCTGCTCGATTGCGACGTGGAGCATCCAGTTGTCGCCCGGCGGCGCCGAGATCGTCACTGCGGAGCCGGCGATCCGCGCGCCGGCATGGATCGGGCGGATACGCGGGGCGAGCAGCCCGGCGCGTCCCTGCGCTTCGTGCACGGTCGCGACGCCCAGCGCCGCCAGCCCCTCGATCACCTTCGCTTCGGCACGCGCGATGTTGCGAACCACTCGACCGGACATTTGCGCTCCTCTCAGATTCCCCCCGCCTTCCGTGCAGAGCGGTGCATCGCGTCACAAATCGAATGTCTTCGCGCGGCATAAGTTTTCGCTATGATCGGCGCATGTCCGTTCATCCGCTCTACCTCAATCTGAGGCATCTCCGCGCCGTCGCCGCCATCGCCGACCATGGCAGCATCAGCCTGGCAGCCCGTGCCGAGAACCTGTCCCAGCCCGCCCTCACCCAGGGCGTGGCCAAGCTCGAGCAGCGGCTCGGCGTCGCCCTGTTCGAGCGCCGCGCCGACGGCGTCAGCGCGACCGAGGCGGGCCAGGAACTGGCGAGTCGCGTCGCCGCCGCCTTCGAGCAGCTCTCCGCCGCGACCCGGGCGATCCTGCGCGGCGGCGGGCGCGGCTTCACCCGCCCCGAGCGGCTGATGACCTCGGCGCAGATCCGCGGCTTCCTCGCGCTTGCCGATCATGGCAGCTTCGTCGCCGCGGCCACCGCCACCGGCGTGTCGCAGCCGGCGCTGCACCGCGCGGTCCGCGACCTGGAGGGGATTTGCGGCATCGCCCTCGCCGTCCGCCGCGGCCAGGGCGTGGCGCTCACCGACGAGGGGCGCCGGCTCGCGCGCGGCGCCCGGCTTGCGGTCGCGGAGATCGCGGCGGGCATGGCCGATCTCGTCCCCGACGCCGCCGGCGGCGCGCGCATCGTGATCGGCGCGATGCCGCTGTGCCGCGCCTTCGTGCTCCCGCACGCTATCGCCGCCTTCGCGCGGGAAGGCCTGCCCGCCGAGATCGACGTGCGCGAGGGATCGTGGCGCGAGCTCGCCGAGCCGCTGCGCGACGGCACGATCGACATGATGATCGGTGCGCTGCGACCCGAGGCCCCCGCCGGCCTCGAGCAGCGCGCGCTGTTCAAGGGTCAGTTGGCGATCATCGGCCGTGACGGGCATCCGCTTGCTGGCGTCCCGGATCCGACACCGGCGATGCTCGCGCGATACGGATGGATCGTCGGCGCCATCGGCACGCCGCTTCGCACCCAATGGGAAACATTGTTCACCGGCGTGGCCCGGCCCGCTGCGCCGATCGAATGCGGATCGGTGATGGTGATCCGCGGGGTGCTGCGCGACAGCGACCTGCTCACCCTGCTCTCCCCCGACCAGGTCGCGCTCGAGATCGAGAGCAAAGTGCTCGCCACGATCGGCCGGCCGGTCACCCAGGGCGTCCGCACGATCGGCGTCACGACCCGGCTCGGCTGGCGCCCGACGGTGAGCCAGCGCCGCTTCCTCGACCTGCTCGATGTTGCAGCTACACATATCGGAATTCCGGAAAAGCAATGACCAACCCGGCATATGCATTGGCCGCGCCGGGCCGGCCCGGTTCATGCGCGTGCCGAAGCTGGGAGGGTAGTCGGACATGAAGATCGCGGTCGCGGGCGCAGGAGCCTTTGGCGAGAAGCATCTCGATGGGCTTCGCAACATCGCGGGCGTCGAGGTGATATCGCTGGTCGGGCGTCGGCTCGAGCCGACCCAGGCGGTGGCGGCGAAATATGGCGTCGGCCATGCCTGCACCGATCTGGCCGAAGCACTCGCGCTGCCCGGGCTCGACGCCGTCATCCTGGCGACACCCACCCAGATGCACGCCGCGCAGGCGCTGCAATGCCTCGATGCCGGCAAGCATGTCCAGGTCGAGATCCCGCTCGCCGACAGCCTGGCCGATGCCGAGCGCGTGCTCGCCCGCCAGCGGGAGACCGGGCTGGTCGCGATGGCCGGCCATACGCGGCGCTTCAACCCGAGCCACCAGTATCTTCATCGGAAGATCGCCGCGGGCGAGCTGAACATCCAGCAGATGGACGTGCAGACCTATTTCTTCCGCCGCGTGAACATGAATGCGCGCGGCGAGCCGCGGAGCTGGACCGATCATCTCCTGTGGCACCACGCCGCCCACACGATCGACCTTTTTGCGTATCAGGCCGGCCCGATCGTCCAAGCGCATGCGATGGAAGGCCCGCATCACCCGGAGCTCGGCATCGCCATGGACATGTCGATCCAGCTCAAGAGCGCGAGCGGCGCGATCTGTACCCTGTCGCTGAGCTTCAACAATGACGGGCCGCTCGGCACCTTCTTCCGATACATCTGCGACAATGGCACCTGGCTCGCCCGCTACGACGATCTCTTCACCGGCAAGGAAGCGCCGGTCGACGTCAGCACGGTCGACGTGTCGATGAACGGCATCGAGCTGCAAGACCGCGAGTTCGTCGCGGCTATCCGCGAGGGCCGCGAACCCAATGCCAGCGTCGCGCAGGTGCTGCCCTGCTACCGGATCCTCGACGCGCTGGAGCGGCAGCTCGCGGCGCAGTGACGCGCGCCCGGCGCCGTCAGTGCGGCACCGTCAGCACCTGCGGCTCGAGATAGGATTGCAGGCCGAGCAGCCCGTGCTCGCGGCCGATGCCCGAATCCTTCATCCCCCCGAACGGGATCCCGGACCCACCGCCGCCATGGCGATTGATCCATACCGACGCCGCCTCGATCCGTCGCGCAATCGCCAGCGCGGCTTCGATGTCGCGGCTCCATACCGACGCGCCAAGACCGAACCGCGTCGCGTTCGCCTGGCGCACCGCGTCATCGACATCCGCGAAGCGCAGCACCGGCAACACCGGCCCGAACTGCTCCTCGGCGACCAGCGGCGCATCGTCACAAAGGCCGGTGACGATCGCGGGTCGCACGAAATAACCCCGTCCCGGCACCGCATCGCCGCCGGTCGCGAAAACCGCACCCGGCGTGGCGCGCGTCGTCGCGATCAGCGCGGTCACCCTGTCATGTTGCGCGCGGTTCTGCAGCGGCCCCATCATGCTGGCCGGATCGCTGCCGGGCCCGATCCGGATCGCTTCGGCCCGCGCCACGAGCCGCTCGACCAGCGCATCGTGCAGACCATCTGCGACATAGACCCGCTTGATCGCCATGCACACCTGCCCGCAATTGGCGAAGGCGCTGCGGGCGATGCCCTCTGCCGCGGCGTCGAGATCGGCATCGGCGAGTACAAGCGCTGGATCGTTGCCGCCAAGCTCGAGCGTGACCCGCTTCAGCCCCGCACCCGCGCTCGCCATGATTCGGCGTCCGGTCGCGACCGATCCTGTGAAGCTGATCTTGTCGATCTCGCGATGGGCAGTCAGCGCAGCGCCGAGCGCGTCACCGCCGGCAAGGATATTGACCACGCCCCGCGGAAAGCATTCCGCCGCGATCGCGCCCGTCGCGAGCAGGGTCAGCGGCGTATAGGGCGACGGCTTCAGAATGAGACAATTGCCGGTATAGAGCGCCTGGGCGAGCTTGTGCATCGCCAGCGCGACCGGCACGTTCCACGGCACGATGCCCGCGACGACGCCGACCGGCCGCCATTCCAGCACCACGCGGCCCGCTTCATCCTGGCGCAGCACCGACGCGGGAATTTCTATAGCCGACAGGCCGGTGATCTGCTCGGCCGAACGCATGATCTCGCGCTCGGCGTCGCGGATCGGCTTGCCCTGTTCGCGGCTGAGCAGTGGCGCAAGCGCCGGCGCCGCCTCGCGGAGGCGTGCTGCGAAACCGCGGAGCAAGGTGCGGCGATCCTCGAACGACAGGTGCGCCCAGCCTGTCGAGGCACGTCGGGCGGCATCGGCGGCCAGGTCCAGCTGCCCGAGCGTCGCATCGGGGCACCAGGCGAAGACCTCGCCTCTCGCGGGATCGACGACCGCGAAGCGATCCGGCGATTCGACGAGATCGCCGTCGATCAGCTGGCGCGCCGGCCACTGGCTTTCCTGCAAGTCCATCTCCAAGGTTGCTTTTCGCGATTTGACATATAGTAATATGGTTATGGATTAACGCTCAAGGCACGCGACTTCGCAAGGAAACCGACCCGTGAATGTCCTTTTACAATCTTAGATATCAATAAGATAACGCCAACCTTCGCTAAGCCGATCATGGCAGACTTAACCTAAAACAATATGACAGTCTTACTATCGCGTTGACCATGGCAGGCGCGCTGTCATTCTGGATCTGGGCAGAGCCAAAAGGCCGCCAGCACCGGCGTTGGAAAAAGAAACGCCATGGGGAGGATTCAATGAAGCGCAGAACTTCACTCTGTATTTCGGTCGCCGCGAATGTGCTCTGTATCGCTGCGGCGCCCGCCTGGGCGCAGGATGCAGCGGCACCCGCGACGGCACCCGTCGCGGACGAAGCCCCGGCCAGCCAGGCCGCCGAGACACCCAGCGCCACCGAGCAGGACATCGTCGTCACCGGTTCGCGCGTCGCCCGCCAGGGCTTCGAGGCGCCGACCCCGACGATCATCCTGTCGTCCGAGGATCTGAACAAGCGCGGCGCCACCAATGTCGGCGACTTCCTCAACGAGCTGCCGACCTTCCGCATCAGCCAGAGCAACCAGGTCAATCCGCAGAGTTCATCGCAGGCGGCGCAGACCTTCGCCGATCTTCGCGGCCTGGGCAGCATCCGCACGCTGGTTCTGGTCGACGGCCGCCGCTTCGTTCCCTCGGCGGCGACCGGCCAGGTCGATCTCAACCTCATTCCCTCGGTCCTGGTCGGCAGGGTCGAGACCGTCACCGGCGGCGCGTCCGCCGCCTATGGCTCGGATGCGATCTCGGGCGTGGTCAACGTCATCCTCGACAACAAGCTCAACGGCCTGAAGCTCGATGCCTCGACAGGCATCTCCACCTATGGCGACAATTGGGAGCGTCGCGTCGCAGCGGCGTTCGGCGGCGACTTCGCCGATGGCCGCGGCCATATCGTGCTCGGCGGCGAATATACCAAGTCCGACGGGATCAGCTCCTATCTCGATCGCGACTGGGGTCGCCGCTCGGACGAGCTCGTCACGCTCGGCGCCGGCCGCGCCGCCGACCAGCCCTCGCGCTTCTACGCCAGCGGCGTGCGGCGCACCGATTCGCCCCCGGGCGGCGTGATCATCGGCGTCAATGCCGACACCAATCCCGCCAACGGCGTCGACGTGCTGCGCGGCATCGCCTTTGGCCCCGGCGGCACGCCCTACAGCTTCAACTATGGCAACGATCCCGGAACCGGCGTCTCGTACAACGGCGTCGCCTCCTCCGGCTCGTTCCCGCGGCCCGAGCAGGTGCTGGTGCTCCCGGTCGAGCGCGACGTGTTCATGGCGCATGTCGACTATGACGTCACCGATCACATCAAGGTCTTCGTCGAGGGCAATTACGGCCGCTCGGGCTCGAACTTCAACGGCCCGACGCCGCGCGACACCCGCGTCAATACGATCACCATCCAGCGCGACAACGCCTATCTGCCGGCGAGCATCAAGGCGCTGATGACCGCGAACAACATCGCCTCCTTCTCCTTGGGTCGCAGCAACGGAGACTGGGATCAGTCGCAACCGTCCAACTTCAACACCACCGAGCGTTTCGTGGCGGGTGCATCGGGCGATCTGGGCGGCAGCTGGAAGTGGGACGGCTATTATGAGTACGGCCGCAACGTCTATGACTCGGTGATCGACAACATCCGCATCGAGCAGAACTACAAGTTCGCGACCGATGCGGTGATCAATCCCGCCAACAACCAGGTCGTTTGCCGCGCGCTCCTGCCCGGCAGCAGCACCTATAACCCGATCGCTGCGGCGGGCTGCGTGCCGATCAACCTGTTCGGCGACGGCTCGGTGAGCGCGGCGGGCAACGACTATGTCAGCGGCACGCAATACTATCGCGTCACCACCACCCAGGAAGCTGCGGCGGCCAATATCCGGGGCAATCTGTTCAACACCTGGGCCGGCGCGGTGGCGATCGCGGTCGGCGGCGAATATCGCCAGGACAAGGACGTCGCGAACTCGGACTCGCTCGCCCAGCGCAGCCTCTACAATTTCTCGAATCCCAAGCCGTTCAGCGGCTCGTTCGACACCAAGGAAGGCTATGTCGAGGCGCTGGTGCCGCTCGCCAAGAACCTGCCCTTCGCCCATACGCTCGAGCTGAACGGCGCGGTCCGCTACACCGATTACAGCTCCAGCGGCGCGGTGACGACCTGGAAGGCCGGCGCGGTCTGGGAGCCGGTCGAGGGCCTTACCCTGCGCGGCACCCGCTCGCGCGACATCCGCGCGCCCAACGCCTCCGAGCTGTTCCAGACGACGAGCAGCAACGGCACCGTGATCAACGACTTCTCGGGTTCGACGCGCACCGTGGTGATCACCAACACCGCCAGCCCGTCGCTCCAGCCGGAAAAGGCGGATACCTGGACCGGAGGCGTCGTGTTCCAGCCTCATTTCGTCCGCGGGCTCAACATCTCGGTCGATTATTTCAACATCAACATCAAGGGCGCGATCTCCAGCTACGGCGCGCAGACGCTGATCGACAATTGCTATGCAGAGACCCAGCGTGGCGCGCCGGGCTTCTTCTGTGGCTTCCTGACGACCAGTGGCACCGGCGCGGCGACCTCGATCGACGCGGTCTCGGTCCAGCTGCTCAACATCGCATCGCTCAAGGCCAGCGGCGTCGATTTCGACGCGAGCTACCATACCAGCCTCGGCAAGGGCGATCTGAGCTTCCGCTTCTTCGGCACCTATACCGCGCACCTGATCGCCGACGACGGGCTGGGCATCGCCCCGACCTTCAACAGCGCGGGCGTGATCCAGACCAAGGGGAGCGTGATCGATCGCGCCGGCCAGGTCGGCGGCTTCTTCTCGGGTGCCAACAACGGTGCGACGAGCGCACCGCACTGGCAGATGAACGGCAGCATCGGCTATTCGACGAAGCGGTTCTCGGTGACGATGATGGCCCGCTATGTCGGCGGCGGCCGGGTCGACAACAGCCTCGTCGATCCCGACGATGCCGCCTACAACCCCGCCTCGCCGATCTCGGTGACCAACGACAAGGTCTCGGGCCGGCTCTACCTCAACCCGTCGGTAAGCTGGAACATCATCGACGACGGTGCCCGCAAGGTCCAGCTCTACGGCATCGTCAACAACCTGCTCGATGCGGACGTGCCGTTCCCGGCAACGCAGATCTCCGGCCTCTACGATCGCGTCGGCCGCTTCTTCCGGGTCGGCGTGCGCGTCGCCTATTGATCCAGGCCGCTCCCGGCGCGGACGGCGCCGAGCCGGGGGATGGGGGCGATCGGCAGGCCGGTCGCCCCTTCGGCTTTCAAGGCGCCGATATTCTTCAGGAGTTCGTCCCATTCAGCCGCCGCAAACCCTGTTCGACAAGATCTGGCGCCGGCACACCATCCTGACGCGCGATGGCGGCGAGACCCTGCTCTATGTCGACCTGCACCTGCTCCACGACGGCACCGCGCCGGCATTCGAGATGCTGCGCGGGCGCGGCCTGGCCCCGCGTGTCCCTGCCCGCGCGATCGCGACGCAGGACCATTATGTCCCCACCACCGCGCGCAGCCTCGATGCCGTCGCCGATCCCGAGAAGCGCGCGATGGCGAACGCGCTGCGCGACGATGCGGCGCATGCCGGCATCGAGTTCATCGGCCTCGACGATCCGCGCCAGGGCATCCTCCACGTCGTCGGCCCCGAGCAAGGTCTGACCCAGCCCGGCATGCTGATCGTCTGCGGCGACAGCCATACCTCGACGCATGGCGCGCTGGGATCGCTCGCCTTCGGGATCGGCGCGAGCGAGGTCGCGCACGTCCTCGCCACCCAGACCCTGTGGCAGCGCAAGCCGCAGACGATGCGGATCACCCTTTCCGGCACGCTGCGCCCCGGCGTGGTCGCCAAGGACATGATCCTCGCGGTGATCGCCCGGATCGGCGCGGCGGGCGCGACCGGCCATGTCATCGAATATGCCGGCGAGGCGGTCTCCGCGCTGTCGATGGAGGGACGCCTCACGCTCTGCAACATGACGATCGAGGCCGGCGGACGCGCCGGCATGATCTCGCCCGACGAGACGACCTTCGCCTATCTCAAGGGCAGGCCGCGCGCGCCCGCCGGCGTGGCCTGGGACGAAGCCATGGCCGGCTGGCGCGCGCTCGCCACCGATCCCGATGCCGTGTTCGACCGGGAGATCGAGATCGACGTGAGCACGCTCGCGCCGATGGTCACCTGGGGCAACAGCCCGGAGGATGCGCTGCCGATCACCGGCCGCGTGCCCGATCCGGCCTGGGCCGGCGAGCGCGCCGCGGCGATGCGCGCCGCACTCGATTACATGGCGCTCGCACCGGGCACGCCGATGGCGGGGATCGCAATCGACCGCGTCTTCATCGGCTCGTGCACCAATGGCCGAATCGAGGATCTGGAACGCGCCGCGCAAGTCGCGCGGGGCCGCCACATCGCGGCGGGCGTCGAGGCCTGGGTCGTCCCCGGCTCAGGCCTGGTCAAGCGCGAGGCCGAGGCGCGCGGGCTGGATCGCATCTTCCGCGACGCCGGCTTCCAGTGGCGCGAGGCGGGCTGCTCGATGTGCCTGGGCACCAATGGCGACATCGCCGCGCCAGGCCAGCGCGTTGCCTCCACCACCAACCGCAACTTCATCGGCCGCCAGGGTCCCGGATCGCGGACGCACCTGATGAGCCCGGCCATGGCGGCGGCGGCGGCGGTCACCGGCTGCCTGACCGATGTGCGCGACCTGCTGGCGGAGCGCTGACATGGAGAAGTTCGACACGCTCGCCGCCGTCGCGCTGCCGATCGACCGGCCCAATTGCGATACCGACCAGATCGTCCCCGCGCGCTTCCTTCAGAAGCCACGCTCGGCGGATTTCGGCGCCTTCCTGTTCCGCGATCTGCGCGCCGATCCCGATTTTGCGCTGAATCGTCCCGCCTTCGCCGATGCCCGCATCCTGGTCGCGCGGCGGAACTTCGGCTGTGGCTCGTCGCGCGAGCATGCGGTCTGGGCGCTGTGGGACCATGGCTTCCGCGCGGTCATCGCGCCGAGCCTCGGCGACATCTTCGCGGCCAACGCCACGCGCAACGGGCTGCTGACGATCGTCCTCCCTGAACCCGCCATCGACGCGATCTTCGCGGAAATCGCGGCGCGGCAGGAGAGCATCATCCGTATCGACCTGCCAGCCCAGACCGTGACCTGGGGCGAGGCGCCGGCCGAGCGCTTCGACATCGATCCCTATGCCAAGCACTGCCTGACGAGCGGCTTGGACGAGCTCGGTTACACGCTCGAATGCATGGACGCGATCCAGCGCTTCGAGACGACCTACACTCTCGAGAAAGGCGAAGCATGAAGATCGCAGTTTTGCCGGGCGACGGTATCGGCCCGGAAGTAGTGGCACAGGCGGTCAAGGTGCTGCACGCGCTCGACGGCGGTACCAGCCGCCACGAACTCATCGAGGCGCCGATCGGCGGCGCCGGCGTCGACGCGTCGGGCGACCCGCTCCCCGCCGAGACGCTGCGCATCGCCCAGGAGGCGGACGCGATCCTGTTCGGCGCAGCCGGCATGCCCGATGACGAGAAGATCCCGTTCGACATGCGCCCCGGCGCCAGCCTGCTCCGGCTGCGCAAGGCGCTCGGCCTGTTCGCCAATCTCCGCCCGGCCTTCCTCTTCCCCGAGCTCGCCGACGCCTCCACGCTGAAGCGCGAAGTGGTCGAGGGGCTCGACCTGATCATCGTCCGCGAGCTTGCCAGCGATCTGTATTTCGGCGAGCCGCGCGGCCTCGGCATCAATGCCCAGGGCGAGCGCGAGGGCTTCAACACGATGCGCTACACCGAAAGCGAGGTCGTCCGGATCGGCCGCGCCGCGTTCGAAGCGGCCCGGCTGCGCGACAAGCGGCTCTGCTCGGTCGACAAGGCGAACGTGCTCGAGGCGAGCCAGCTCTGGCGCACGGTGATGGACGAGGTCGCGCGCGACTATCCCGACGTCGCGCTGACCCATATGTTCGTCGATGCCGCCGCGATGCAGCTCGCGCGCGCGCCACGCCAGTTCGACGTGATGGTCACCTCCAACGTGTTCGGCGACATCCTGTCCGACGCGGCGGCGATGCTGACCGGATCGATCGGCATGCTGCCCAGCGCCTCGCTCGCGCAAGGGAGCAAGGGCCTCTACGAGCCCGTCCATGGCAGCGCGCCGGACATCGCCGGCAAGGACCTGGCCAATCCGCTCGCCGCGATCCTCTCGGCCGCGATGCTGCTGCGCCATTCCTTCGGCGACGAGGACGGCGCGAATCGGATCGAGGTGGCGGTGCGGCGCGTGCTGGCCCGGGGCTACCGCACGGGCGACATCTTCGAGGCAGGCACGAACCGCGTCGGCACGAGCGCCATGGGAGACGCAGTAGTCGCAGCGCTTGCGGACTAAGGCCTTCGCCTC
>JBEVLV010000160.1:0-15264 GCA_040508955.1 Sphingomonas sp.
GCTATATCGTCGGCACCGATTTGGGGAATGTTTCGATGGGCCTGACCTTAGCCGCACTAATACTCGCGCTGGTACTCTTCTACCTCTTCACCAGTATCAAGATCGTCCGCCAGGGCTATCAGTACACGATCGAACATTTCGGGCGTTTCACGACGGTCGCTCGGCCCGGTTTCAATTTCTACCCGGCGTTCTTCTACCGTGTGGGGCGGAAGGTGAACATGATGGAGCAGGTGATCGACATCCCCGGCCAGGAGATCATCACCAAGGACAATGCGATGATCTCCACCGACGGGGTGGTGTTCTTCCAGGTGCTCGACGCGGCCAAGGCGGCCTATGAGGTGTCGGACCTCTATCTCGCGCTCCTCCAGCTCACCACGACCAACCTGCGCACGGTGATGGGCTCGATGGACCTGGACGAGACGCTGTCGAAGCGCGACGAGATCAACGCGCGGCTGCTCAACGTCGTCGATCACGCGACCACGCCCTGGGGCGTCAAGATCACCCGCGTCGAGATCAAGGACATCCGCCCGCCCGCGGACATCGTCAACGCGATGGGCCGCCAGATGAAGGCCGAGCGCGAGAAGCGCGCCAACATCCTCGAGGCGGAGGGCATGCGCGCCTCCGAGATCCTGCGCGCCGAGGGGCAAAAGCAGTCGCAGATCCTCGAGGCCGAGGGCCGCCGCGAAGCCGCGTTCCGCGACGCCGAGGCACGCGAACGCTCCGCCGAGGCCGAGGCCACCGCGACCAAGGCCGTGTCCGAGGCGATCGAGCAAGGCAGCACCCAGGCGATCAACTATTTCATCGCCCAGAAATATGTCGAGGCGATCGGCAAGTTCGCCACTTCGCCCAACGCCAAGACGATCCTGTTCCCGGTCGAGGCGACCCAGCTGATGGGTACGCTCGGCGGCATCGGCGAGCTCGCGCGTGAAGCGATCGGCGGGGGCGGCGGCGCGCCCAAGCCCCCCACCCCGCCCGTACCGCCAGCCCGCCCGCGGCCTTCGCCGTTCACGCCGCAGCAGGAGGGATAGGATGCACGCACTGCTCGCCATGCCGGGACTCGCCTGGCTGATCCTCGCCGCGGTGCTCGCAATCGTCGAGCTGATCGTGCCCGGCATCTTCCTGGTCTTCGTCGCAGCCGGCGCCGCGGTAGCGGGCGTGGTGACGCTGATCATCCCCGATTTCGCGCTGACCTTCCAGGTGATGGTGTTCATCGTCGCCTCGGCGACGGCGGTCGCGGTGGGCCGCAACTGGTACATCAACAATCCGGTGCCGAGCGCCGATCCGCTGCTCAACGATCGCATCGCGCGCCTGATCGGCGAGGTCGTCGTGGTGGTTGAGCCGATCGAGGCCGGCGCGGGCCGCGTCCGCGTCGGCGACGGCGAATGGCTCGCGCATGGGCCGGACACGCCGGCGGGCGCCAAGGTCCGCATCATCGGCGCGCGCGGCCTGTCGCTCGACGTCGAGCCTGCCTGAACCTCGAATATCTGATCTCAAGGAAGTCCGCATGTGTACCGATCGTCGCCAAGTCCTGCTCGGCGCAGGCGCCACTCTCGCGCTCGCCGCCCTGCCCGCCCGCGCGGCCCTCCAAGCCTCCTCGGCGGATGGCGATGCCGCCGCCGGCGCGCTGATCGCCCGCACCGCCGACGGCATCCTCGCGCTCAATCCCGAGACGGCGACCACGCTCGGCATCGACAAGGACGCCCGCGCCGCGCTCAAGCACCAGCTCACCGATCGCTCGCCCAAGGGGCAGCGCCGGATGGTCGAGCATCTCCGCAAGACGCTCGCCGATATCGCCGCGCTCGATCTCAAGCCGCTCAGCCCTGCGATGCGCACCCATATCGACGTGATCCAGGCTTCCTATTCGAACGCGCTGAAGGGCTTCGCCTTCGGCTATGGCGACGTCGCGGTCGGCGGCTGGCGCAACTCGCCCTATGTCGTGGTCCAGAATGTCGGCGCGTTCCTCGACGTGCCGCGCATGCTCGACAGCGATCACCAGATCGCGACTGCCGAGGATGGCGAGGCCTATCTCGACCGGCTCGAATCCTATGCCGCCGAACTCGACGGCGAGACCGAGCGCCTGAGGACCGCCGCCGCCAAGGGCGTGATCGCCCCCGATTTCCTGCTCGACAAGGCGCTGAAGCAGATCAAGCTCGCCCGCGGCGGCAATCCCGCCGGCTGGGACGTCGTCACCTCGGTCGCCAATCGCACCGCGGGCATGGACGGCGATTTCGGCGAACGCGCCTGGCTGCTCGCCAAGGACAAGGTCGGCCCTGCGCTCGACAAGCAGATCGCCGAGCTGGAGCGCCACCGCGCCCGCGCCACCTCGGATGCGGGCGTGTGGAAGTTCAAGGACGGCGACGCCTATTATGCCTGGGCGCTCAGCGCCGGCACCACCACGACGATGACGCCGAACGAGGTCCACCAGATGGGGCTCGACCAGCTCAAGGCCATCCAGGCCGAGATGGACACGATCCTGGAGAAGGAAGGCTATGCGCAGGGCTCGGTCGGTGCGCGGATGGAGGCTTTGGGCAAGGATCCGCGCTTCACCTTCCCCGAGGGCGATCCCGGCCGCGCCGAGATCATGAAGTTCCTGAACGAGCGCATCGCCGATATCCGCAGCCGCATGCCCCAGGCGTTCAACACGCTGGTGAAGGGCAATGTCGAGGTGAAGCGCCTGCCGCTCGCCGAGGAGCCCGGCGCGCCCGGCGCCTATGGCGGTGCCGGCTCGATCGACGGCACGATCCCCGGCAAGTTCTGGATCAACCTGCGCACTACCGCGCTCCACACGCGCTTCAGCCTGCCCGATCTCGCCTATCACGAATCGATTCCGGGCCATGTCTGGCAGGGCGAATATGCCAACAAGATGCCGCTGATCCGATCGATCCTCGCGTTCAACGCCTATTCGGAAGGCTGGGCGCTCTATGCCGAGCAGCTCGCCGACGAACTCGGCGTCTATGCCCAGAACCCGGCCGAGAAGCTCGGCTATCTCCAGTCGCTCGGCTTCCGCGCCTGCCGGCTGGTGGTCGACACCGGCCTCCACGCCAAGCGCTGGACGCGGCAACAGGCGATCGACTGGTTCGTCAGCAACAACGGCTCCTCGGTCGAGGAGGTCTCGGGCGAGGTCGACCGCTATTGCTCCTGGCCGGGCCAGGCGTGCGGCTACAAGGTCGGTCACAGCGAGATCAACCGCCTGCGCGCCAAGGCCCAGGCCGCGCTCGGCCCGCGCTACGACTACAAGGCGTTCAACGACGCCGTGGTGCTGGGCGGCAACGTGCCGATGACGGTGCTCGGCCATATCGTCGACCGCTATGTGGCGGAACGGAAGGCTTGAATCGGTTTATCGTGTCGCGCCGCCACACCGTGGCGGCAGCGATATTGCTCTTCGTCGAGATCGGGATCGCGCTTTTCGTCCGCGACCGTTTCGTCCGGCCCTATCTGGGCGACGTGCTCGCGGTGATCCTCGTCTATTGTGGCCTGCGCGCCCTGTTTCCGCTCGGGGCATGGCAGGCGGCGGTTCTCGCCTTCGGCGTAGCGACTGCGATCGAGTTCGGGCAGCTGATCGGGATACTCGATCTGCTCGGCCTTCGCGGCAATCCGATCGCGCGGACGGTGCTGGGCAGCGGGTTCGATTGGACGGACTTCCTGGCCTATGGTGCGGGCGCGACGATTCCGCTTCTGATGGAGGGACGGAAATGATTCTGCGACGCTGGAAGGGCCGGATCCGCACGGCCGAGCGCGACGCCTATGCCGCCTATATCGGCGGGACCGGCGGCACCGATTATACCTCGACGCCCGGCAATCTCGGCTTCCAGATGCTGTTCCGCGATCTGGACGACGGCACCAGCGAAGTGACGACACTCAGCTGGTGGCGCAGCCTGGACGATATCAGGGGTTTCGCGGGCGAGGATATCGCGATCGCCCGCTATTATCCCGAGGACGACCACTACCTCCTCGAGCGCCCGCTCCATGTCGAGCATCACGACGTGGTGGCGAACAGCCTGCCTCTTCAGGATCAGGAATAGTCGAATGCCAAAGGGAAGGCCCTTCCCTTCGTAGGAGCGCGGTGGACACGGTCGCGTCCGCGCATCGGCTTGCAATGTAGGATTTCGCATGAAATCCAGACATCGCTCTTTCTCAATCTGAATATGATCGCAGTCCTCGCGCGCCCGCGGGTGCGTGCGCGGGCGCGTCGAGTCCCATCAACTTCGTCAACTTCGGGTAGCCGGCTACCGCCGACTCGGCGTTACGCTTTCCCGCCGAACAGCCCCGACGCCATGCCGGCGATGTCGTTGAGCGGGTTGCCGTCGCCGTCCTTGTCGAGACCACTCAACAGGCTGCCGCCCTGGCCCTGCAGCAGGCCGGCGAACTTGCCGAGCGCGCCTTCGCCGCCGATATGGCCGATCATCTCCTGCAGCTTATCGAGCGGAAGGCCGGTCTGGGCGGCGGCGGTTTCGGCCGTGTCGCCGTCCGTGGTGTGCGCCTGGGCCAGCGCCTGCACCGCCGATTCGGTATGCTCGGGCGAAAGGCCGAGCTTCGCCGCCAGATTGGCGATATCCACGTTCTGAGTGACTTGGCCCAGAATTCCGTCGAGCATGCTCATCTTGAATACCCCTTCACGCTGGTAGCAACACCGCGAAGCTAGCACGAGCCAGGCAGCGGAGCGAGGTCCGGCGCCACGAAACCGCGCCGGGCGGGCACCGAGAACAGCAGCTCGCGGCTGTAGAAGCGCAGCGGCCAGTCGCGCCGCCCCATCGGCGAGCGCAGCAGCGCGTTGACCCGCTCGCGCAGCCCCGTCTCGCCGGTCTCCGCCAGGAATAGCCGCACGCCAGCGACATAGGTTCGCGTGATCGTGTCGTGATAGCCCTGGGTATCGTCATTCACCCCGCCGACGCTCTCGTTGAAGCACGAAATGATGCCGGCGATCCCGGCATCGACATCCACGTCGGGCCGAAGCGTCAATAGGTAGAGGCAGGCGGCGAGATGCGCCTCGTGCGTCCAGTCGGCGCGCTCCAGGCTGCACGCGAGCAGCCCTTCGCCGAGACGGACGATCTCGGCATCGGTGTCGAAAAGGCGGGGTTCGTGGTCGGTCATTCGATCGGGCTTCCGTTGGGAGCGCCCGATCGAGGACCGGGCAAGTCAGGCGGCTATCGGCGTGGTTTGCGGCGCTGCTTGGCGTACGCCTTCGTCGACATGTCCCTCGAACTCGGCGAAATTCTCGACGAACTGGTCGACCAGCTTCGCCGCGGTGGCGTCATATTCGGCCTTGTCCGCCCAGGTCTCGCGCGGATCGAGGATGCCGGCATCGACCCCCGGCGCGCTGGTCGGCACCATGAAGCCGAAGTTCGGATCCTTGCGATACTCGACCGCGTCCAGGCCGCCGTCGAGCGCCGCATTGAGCAGCGCACGCGTCGCCTTGATCGGCATGCGCCGGCCGATGCCGTACTTGCCGCCGGTCCAGCCGGTGTTGACCAGCCAGCACTTCACCCCGCCCTTGGCGATCCGCTCCTTGAGGAGGTTGCCATAGACCGACGGATGCCGCGGCATGAACGGCGCGCCGAAGCAGGTCGAGAAGGTCGCCGAGGGCTCGGTCACGCCGATCTCGGTGCCCGCGACCCGAGCCGTATATCCCGAAAGGAAGTGATACATCGCCTGCTCGGGCGTCAGCTTCGCGATCGGCGGGAGCACGCCATAGGCGTCCGCGGTCAGAAAGATGATGTTCTGCGGCACCGGCCCCATATTCTTCTCGGAAGCATTGGGGATGAAGTCGATCGGGTACGAGCCGCGGCTGTTCTCGGCCAGGCTGTTGTCGAAGAAGTCGAGCTCGCGGGTCTCGGGGTCCATCACGACATTCTCGAGCACCGTGCCGAAGCGCTTCGAGGTGGCATAGATCTCCGGTTCGGCCTCGGCCGAGAGGTTGATCATCTTGGCGTAGCAGCCGCCCTCGAAGTTGAAGACCGCCGTGTCCGACCAGCCATGCTCGTCGTCGCCGATCAGCGTGCGGTTGGCATCGGCGGAGAGTGTGGTCTTGCCGGTGCCCGACAGGCCGAAGAACACGGCGGTATCGCCTTTGGGGCCGATATTGGCCGAGCAGTGCATCGGCATGATGCCGTCCGCCGGGAGCAGGTAGTTGAGCAGGCCGAACACGCTCTTCTTCATCTCGCCGGCATAGGCGGTGCCGCCGATCAGGATCAGCTTCTCGGTGAAGTTGACCGCGATCACCGTTTCGCTGCGCGTGCCGTGGCGCTCGGGATCGGCACGGAAGCTCGGCAGGTCGATGATCGTGTATTCGGGCACGAAATCGGCCAGTTCGCCGGCTTCAGGGCGCACCAGCAGCGTGCGGATGAACAGATTGTGCCAGGCGAGCTCGTTGATCACCCGGACCTTCACCCGGTGCTCGGGCTGCGAGCCGCCGAACAGGTCCTGGACGAACAGCTCGTCGCGCGCGCCGACCTCGGCGAGGAAATCCGCCTTGAGCGCGGCGAAATGCTCCGGGGCCATGCCCTTGTTGGTCTTGCCCCACCAGACGCTGTTCTCGGTCTCGGCATCGCGGACGATGAACTTGTCCTGCGCGCTGCGGCCGGTGTGCTTGCCGGTGGCGACCACGAGCGGGCCGTCCTTGGCCAACCTGCCCTCGCCACGGCGAACGGCATGCTCGACCAGCGGAGCCGTGATCAGGTTCCAATAGGTTTTGGCGCCCGTCCCGATGCCTTGCGCATCGAGGCCGTGGCGCGGCGTTTTGTCAGTCACCCAGTGCCTCCATTCATGACCCTGCTCTTCACAGGGCTCACCCGCGCGATTTTCGCGTCGAGCAATATTGTTGCGGAGTCAGTGGCATGGCGGCCGGAGGCGGGTCAATCCGGGTAAACGTTGTCAGCTTGTTGAGGCGACAAGAACTTTGGGCTAACCCATCCGATGATGTTTTTGAGCCACTTCCAGGCCGCCCGATGAGCGCCACGATCGCGCTGGTCGACGACGACCGCAATATCCTGACCTCGGTCTCGATCGCCCTCCAGACCGAGGGCTTCCTGACCCGCGTCTATTCCGACGGCGAGAGCGCGCTGAAGGCGCTGATCGACAATCCGCCCGATCTGGCGGTGCTCGACATCAAGATGCCGAAGATGGACGGACTCGAGCTTTTGCGCCGGTTGCGCGAGAAGAGCGCGATCCCGGTGATCTTCCTGACCAGCAAGGACGACGAGCTCGACGAGGCGCTCGGGCTGGCGATGGGCGCGGACGATTATATCGCCAAGCCGTTCAGCCAGCGCCTGCTGATCGCCCGCATCCGCGCGATCCTGCGTCGCACCGAACCCGTGCAGCTCACCGCCGAGGGTGTCGAATCGGAACCGGCCGAAATCCTCGATCGCGGCCGGCTCAGCATGGATCCGGCGCGCCACCGCGTCACCTGGAACGGGACGAACGTGACGCTGACGGTCACCGAGTTCCTGATCCTCGAGACGCTGGCGCAGCGCCCGGGCATCGTGAAGACCCGCAACCAGCTGATGGATGCCGCCTATCAGGACGACATCTATGTCGACGACCGGACGATCGACAGCCACATCAAGCGCGTCCGCCGCAAATTCCGGCAGGTCGATCCGGAATTCGATGCTATCGAAACCCTCTATGGCGCGGGATACCGTTTCTCGGATGAATGAAGAGCGCGATCTCGCGCTCAAATGGTCGAACCGCATCAGCCTCACGCCGAGGATCCTTGCGGTCAACATCTTCGCCCTGGCGCTGCTGGGCGGCGGCTTCTCCTATCTCGATTCCTATCGCAGCCGGATCGTCGACAGCCGGGTCGACCAGGCGAGCCGCGAGGTCCGGCTGATCGCCCAGGCGCTGGCGTCCGCCACCGACAAGCGCCGCGACCTGCTCGTCCTCAGCCTGGCGCGCGACATGGGCACCCGCATCCGCCTGTATGGCGAGGACGGCCATATGATCGCCGACAGCCGCGATCTGGGGCTGCGCAACGTCGTCCTGCGCGACCCCGACAAGGATCCGGTGGGCCAGACGGTCGCTCGCTTCCTCGACGCGGTGATCGACACGGTGGCCGGCGCCGATCGCGCGCCGCTCTATCGCGAACGCGCCCGCGACCAGGGGCTGGACTGGCCCGATGTACGGACCGCGCAGTCGACGCATGGCGGCGCGGCTACCGTGTGGCGCGCGCCCGACCGCACCCCGGTAATCACCGCCGCCGCGCCGATCACCGATCTGGGCGTGGTGATGACCACCTCCAACGCCCGCGACATCACCCAGACGGTGCGATCCGAGCGCTATCGGCTCAGCGTGGTGCTGGCGATCGTCTCGCTCGTGTCGATCCTGCTCTCGCTCTTCCTGGCGCGGACCATCGTCCGCCCGCTGCGTCGGCTGGCGCGTGCCGCAGTGCGCGTTCGGCTGGGCCGGGCCCGCGAAGTGGTCGTGCCGCGCCTGCCCGAACGGAGCGACGAGATCGGCCTGCTCGCCCGCGCGCTCTCCGACATGAGCCAGGCGCTACGCGCGCGGATCGACGCGACCGAGAGCTTCGCCGCGGACGTGACCCACGAGCTCAAGAACCCCCTCGCCTCGCTGCGCTCCGCCGTCGACGGGCTGGCCAGCGTCAAGGATCCCGAACTCCAGGCCCGGCTACTCGCGATCGTGCAGGATGACGTCCACCGGCTCGATCGGTTGATCAGCGACATTTCCGAAGCCTCGCGGCTCGACGCCCAGCTCAGCCGGGCGACGTTCGAACCGGTCGATATCGGCCAGATGATCCAGGCGTTGCTCGATCAGCGCGAGGCGCGCGGGTTGCCGAACGGGATCCGCGTCGTCTTCGATCATGTGGGCGAGCCGCTGACCGTGCTCGGCGAAGGTGCGCGGCTGGAGCGCGTGTTCGAGAATCTGATCGAGAATGCGATCTCCTTCTCTCCCGAGGGCGGCCTCGTCACGATCTCGGCGGGAAACGAGCGCCAGGTCCTCGTCGTCCGCGTCGCCGACGAAGGGCCGGGTGTGCCCGAAGAGGCCCGCGAGGCGATTTTCCGTCGCTTTCACTCGGTGCGTCCCGCCGCTGAAGCATTTGGTCAGCATTCGGGGCTAGGGCTTGCCATCGCGAGGACGATTGTCGAAGGCCACCAGGGGAGCATCTTAGTGGAAGCGCGGGAGGACAGGTTGAGCGGAGCGCGATTCGTGGTTCGGCTGCCCTTGGCGGAGCGTCTCTGATGCCGGAGCCGCGCATCCCCGAGGTCTCATCCGAAACGGTGCAGGCCGCCTGCGTCGCGGTAAACGGCCGCGCGGTGCTGATCGAGAGCCGCGCCGACGAGGCCCGGATCGACCTGCTGCTGCGGATGATCGACCGCAATGCCGTGCTCGTCGCCGACGATTGCACCATCTGCCAACGGCAGGACGGTGCGCTGCTTGCCACCGCACCCACTGCGAGCCGCGGGCGGATAGACGTGCGCGGCCTTGGCGTTGTCGAGCTCTCCCACGCCGAGCGCGTGCCCGTCGACCTGCTGGTCGTGATCCTGGATGCGTCGTCGCGCTTTCCCGAGGATGAGGACAAGCGCCGCATCGCCGGCATCGACGTGCCTGCACTGACGCTGGCCCCTCTCGATCCGTCCGCACCGATCAAGGTGGAACTCGCAGTCGGGCGATTCGGCCGATGAGCCGCAAACGGCCCAAGAATATCCTGCTCGTCACCGGCATGTCCGGCGCGGGCAAATCGACGGTGCTCCGCACGCTCGAGGATCTCGGCTGGGAGATCGTCGACAATCTTCCGCTCCTCCTTCTCAACCGCCTGCTCGATACCGCGCCCGGCGAAGGCGCCGAGGGCGACGACGATCGGCCGCTCGCGGTGGGCATCGGCACCCAGACTCGCGGCTTCGATGCCGAGAGCATCGTCCGCCGAATCAAGAAGCTCCGCGAGGATCATGGCCACGACGTCGGCACGCTGTTCCTCGAATGCGCCGGCTCGGAGCTGGAGCGACGCTATTCCGAGACGCGGCGCCGCCATCCTCTGGCACAGGACCGCCCGGCGAGCGACGGCATCGCCCGCGAGCGCGAACTGCTGGGGCCGCTCCGGCGCTGGTCGAATCGGCTGATCGACACCACGACGCTGACATCCAACGAGTTGGCGCAGCAGATCCGTTCGACCTTCTCCGGCGATGGACTGGGCCAGACGACGCTGTCGATCATGTCGTTCGGCTTCGCCCGTGGCCTGCCGCGCAACGCCGATCTGGTGTTCGACATGCGATTCCTGCGCAATCCGCACTGGGTATCGACGCTCCGACCGGGGACGGGCAAGGATGCCGACGTCTCCGCCTATATCGCCGAAGATCCCGCTTATGGACAGGCGATGGCCCAGATCGAGGCGCTGCTATTGCTGCTTTTGCCCCGCTATCAGGCTGAGGGAAAAGCATATGTCACCGCTGCGTTCGGCTGCACGGGAGGACGGCATCGCTCGGTCCATGTCGCCGAACGGATGGCCCGCCGGTTGCGCGAGGAAGGATTTTCGCCCACGGTGACCCATCGCGATTTGCAGACGGCACCGCAGGACTCGCTAGAAGGCGCACCGGTGGCCATATAGGGGGTCGGAGTTCACGATGATCGGGTTGGTACTCGTGACGCATGGGCGACTCGCCGAGGAGTTCGTCGTCGCGATGGAGCATGTAGTGGGCAAGCAGGAACGGATCGCTCCGATCTGCATCGGCCCCGATGACGATATGGAAAGCCGTCGCGCGGATATCGCCGAGGCGATCAAAAGCGTCGATTCGGGCCGCGGCGTGATCGTGCTGAGCGATCTGTTCGGCGGGACGCCGTCGAATCTCGCCATCTCGCTGATGGAAGCGGGCCGGATCGAGGTGATCGCGGGCATCAACCTGCCGATGCTGATCCGCCTGGGCAGCGCCCGCAAGACGATGAAGGTGACCGAGGCGGTAGCCGCCGCACGTGACGCCGGCCGGAAGTACATCACGGTCGCCTCGGAGGTTCTGGGAGAAGCCGCCGCGTGAGCCGTACCGTCCGCACCGTCACCATCGAGAACCGCCGGGGCCTCCACGCCCGCGCCAGCATGGCCTTCGTCACCCTCGCCACCGGCCAGCCCGTCGAGCTCATCGTCGAGAAGGACGGCAACACTGCTGCCGGCACCTCGATCCTCGACCTTATGATGCTGGGCGCAGCCAAGGGCGACAGCATCACGATCAGCGCGGAAGGCGATGGCGCCGAAACTGCGGTGCAGGCGCTGGTCGAGCTGGTCGAGGCGCGCTTCGGCGAAGAGTGATCGGTTCGACAAGCCTGCCTTGGTCGGTCTAGGGGGCTCTCACCATGCCCCGCGAGATAACCGCCTTTTCCAATCCGCTGATCAAGCGCGTCCGCAACCTTCGCGACAAGAGGCATCGTCGCGAAGAGGGATTGTTCCTGGCCGAAGGCCTGCGCATCCTGACCGAGGCGCGCGAGGCAGGCCGGCTGCCCGACTATCTTTTCTTCGCCCGTGACATGGTGAACCATCCCCTGGTCAGGACGCTCGTCAAGGCGACCGAAGATGCTGGCGGCGAAGCGATCGAGACCAATGCCGACATCCTCTCCAAGCTTTCGGGCAAGGACAATCCCGGCGCGGTGGTTGGCGTCTACCCTGAATTCGCGGTCGGTCTCGACGCGCTGGACCGTAGCAGCGCGCCGCTCTGGCTGGTCGCCGAGCGGCTGCGCGATCCAGGCAATCTCGGCACCATCCTGCGGACCGCCGATGCGATCGGCGCAGGCGGGCTGGTCCTGGTCGACGAGTGCGTCGATCCCTTTTCGGTCGAAGCCGTGCGCGCCAGCATGGGAGCGCTTTTTACCGTGCCGGTGGCGCACGCGGGCTGGGTCGAATTCCTCGCCTGGCTGCGATCGGGGCCGGGCCAGCTCGTCGGGCTGAGCCTCGACACCGAGCATGACTATCAGGCGCCGCGCTACGAAAGCCCGACGTTCCTGCTGACCGGCAACGAGGCACAGGGCATGCCAGATTTCATGGCGGCCGAATGCGACCTGCTGGTCAAGATCCCGATGCTCGGCAAGGCCGACAGCCTGAACGCCGCAGTGGCGACTGCCGTGATGGCATATGAAGTACTCAACCAGCGCCGGCACGGCTGACCATGTTGCCCTATTCAGGCCAAATCGGACGCCGAAAAGAGGGCGAAAGGAAAGCAAGCATGCGTGTTCCCGCCCTTCCCGCGGCCGCCGCGCTGGTGCTGGCGGCCTGTGCGCCAGCAGCGGCGCAGACCGCCGAGCAGCCTTATCACGCGCTGGGCACCGAGCCTTTCTGGTCGGTGACGCTGGACGGCGCGACGATCCGCTACGAGCCGGCCAACGGCGCGTCGATCAGCGTGCCGAGCCCCAAACCGATCATCGGCATCAACGGCGAGCGCTACGAGACGCCGCGGCTGACCGTGGACATCACCCATGTCAAATGCAGCGACGGCATGAGCGACCGCAGCTATCGCGACACCGTCTCGGTACGCGTCGGCGGGCGGACGCTGCGCGGTTGCGGTGGCGAGGCTGCCTCGCCCTCCCCCGATGCCGCCACGCTGCTGGAAGGTGACTGGACGATCCGCTCGGTCGCCGGGCGGCAACCCGTGACAGGCACCCGTCCCGAAGTGCACTTCAAGGGCACCCGGATCAGCGGGAGCACCGGGTGCAACAGCTTCGGCGGCGGCTTCCGCTTCGAGCGCGGGCATCTGACCACCAACGCCCTGATCACCACCCGCCGCGCCTGCGCCCGGCCGGCCAATGCGCAGGAGCAGAATGTGCTGCGACTGCTGGGCCAGCGGTTGAGCGTCAGCCGCAATCGCTCCGGCATGCTGGTGATGACCGGTCGTGGCGGCCAGACGGTGGTGCTCGTGCGGATGCGCTGAATCGCGGAGCGGTAGCCGCTGCCCTCAAGTCACAAGGTCCGGGTTCTCGAGCGCCTGCGCGCGCACGACCCGCGATCTCGTTCAGAGGACAAACAGCAGTGCCCGGATTTCACGCGAAACCCTGCATCGCAAGCCTGGCTGTCCCAGGTCCGATCAGCGCACGACCAGCTTGGTGTAGAGGTGCCAGGTCGCGTAGCCGAGCACCGGCAGCACCACCGCCAGTCCGACGAAGAAGGGTATCGACCCGACGACCAGCAGCGCGGCGACGATCAGGCCCCAGCGGATCATCGCCCCCTTGTTGGCGGCGACGGCGCGCACCGAGGTATCGATCGCGGTGCGCGCCTCGACATCCTTGTCGACGAGCATCGGCAGCGACACGACGCTGAGCATCAGCACCAGCCCGGCGAAGAACAGCCCGGCCAGATTGCCCAGGACGATCAGCGCCCAGCCCTCGGGCGTCGTGAACAATTGCGTCAGGAATGCGCCCGGCGTCTCCGGCGCGACGCCCATCAGCCCGAAATAGAGGATCGCGGCGACCGCCAGCCAGCCGAGGAACACCGCGATCAGCACGCCGACCACGACCGAGATCGAGTCGAGCGCCGGGCGCTGCGCGAAGGCGAAGAAATGCGACCAGCTGGAGGGCAGCCCTTCCTCGCGTCGCCGCGCCAGCTCGTAGAAGCCGATCGCCACGGCCGGGCCAAGCAGCGAGATGCCGGCGGCGAGCGGGAAGAAGAAGGGAATGAGCGAACCCTGGAGCGCCACGACCGCGGCGATCAGCCCGACCGCCGGATAGATGAAGCCGATAAAGACGAGGTCGCCGCGCCATTCCAGGAAGTCGGCCCAGCCCTGTCGGAGCGCATCCATGAGATCCGCGGTGCCGATGGTGCGGACTTCAACCGTCTCCGCGGGACGTTCTGCGCTTGCGATATCCACGCCTTCGAGATGAGCGACAGCCATGTCGGCGCTCCTTTGTTCCCCGGCGCGCCGATCATACGCCTCCGACGGCCCGATCGCAACGCGGCGCTATTCGGCCGCCTGCGCCGGCGCTTCCAGCTCCGGAAGCTCGACGTCGCTCGTGTGGCTCGCCAGCAGCTCGACCGGCGGGACGCTCTCGATCTCGCGGGCGCCCGGCTCGATGTTGAGGTCGCGCAGCTTGCGCGCCGATACCAGCGCCCTGCTCTCCAGGCTGTTGGCGAAGGCATTGAAGTTCTTCACCGCCGTGTTGAGCCCGCTGCCGACCACGCGCAAGTCGCCCAGCGCCTTCGCCAGGCGATCGTACAGCTCCTTGCCCAGCTCGCCGATCTGTCGCGCTTCCTTGGCCAGCTTCTCCTGGCGCCAAACCGCCGAGACGGTGCGCGCGATCGCGATCAGATTGGTCGGGGTCGCCAGCAGCACGCGCTTGTCGAAGGCGAAGTCCCAGAGCGTGGGGTCGTGCTCCAGCGCAGCCGAGAGGAAATGCTCGCCGGGCACGAACATGATCACATAGTCCGGCGCATCCTCGAACTGGTTCCAATAGGCCTTGTTGCCCAAGCCGTTGATATGCGCCTTCATCGACGCGGCGTGGAGCGCGAGACCGCGCTGGCGTTCGGCCTCGTCGACCGCGCCGAACGCGTCCTGATAGGCGTTGAGCGAGACCTTGGCGTCGATCACCAGCGCGCGGCCGCCCGGCACGCGGACGATCGCGTCGGGGCGCAGCCGCCCGCCATCCTCGCCCGCCACGTTCACCTCGGTCTCGAAATCGGTATGCTCGGAGAGGCCGCAGGTCTCGAGCACGTTCTTGAGCTGCTGCTCGCCCCAGCGCCCGCGCGACTTGGGGGCGTTGCGCAGCGAATTGACCAGCTTGGCGGCCTCGGTGCTCACCCGCTCGGTGCCGATCCGCATCTGCTCGATCTGGCCCTTCAGCTCGCCGAACGCATCGCGGCGCTCGGCCTCGACCTTGGCGACGCCCTCCTCATAGCGCTGGAGCCGATCGCTGACCGGCTGGAGCATCGACTTGAGATTGGCGCCCGCGAGTTCCTCGGACTCCTTGAAGCGGGCGTTCGCGCGCTCGAGAAACTTCTCCTGCGCCTTGTCGAGCAGGTTGGTCGCGACCTCGCCGAACTGGGCAGCCATCAGCTCCTTCGCTTCCCGAAGCTCGGTGAGCCGGTTCTCGAAGGCATCGGCCTTGGTCCGCAGCTCGGCGAGCTGGAGGCGGGCGATGTCGCGCTCGTCGCGGATCGCCGACACTTCCTCGCGCAGGCCCGCGACCTGACTGGCGCGCTCCTCGGCCATGGCGAGATCGTAGATCGCGGCGTTGAAATCATCCTCGCGGCGCGGGGCTTCGGCCCGCGCCGCGGTCGTCCCGCGCGAGCCGAGAAACCAGCCGAGCGTCACCCCGGCAACCAAGGCAACGACGACGAGAACAAGC
>JBEVLV010000161.1:0-13483 GCA_040508955.1 Sphingomonas sp.
AGCGGGCCCGGTCAAATATAGTTGACGTTGGAAGGTTCAGTTTGATCCGGCTCGTTACCGAGCGAGTTGCCGATGGAGGTCCGAGGCTTCCGAGCGGTCAAGTACGACGCTGCGACCGCCGTGATGGTGCGGATCATCGCATGCTGCGCGCAAGGAGCAGGCCACAGTCACCAGATCCGATGTCGTCGCTGCAGCGAAGTGCCGCATCCGCTAGTTGTTATCCCGCCAATCGCCGCGACTGATCAACCGCGCGCGACCGGTCGGCCGGTATCGCCTATCCATTCGCTCCAAGAGCCTGGATAGAGGCGTGCTCCGCCGAGCCCTGCCACCTCCATCGCCAGCAGATTGTGGCAGGCGGTGACGCCCGAACCACATTGCATCACTACCTCGGAAGGTGCGGTAGCACCCAGTACCTTCTCATACTCGGCAGCGAGCGTTGCGGCGGACTTAAACTGGCCCCCCGGCATCGAGATTGTCGCCGTAGAAGCGGCTTCGGGCACCGGGGATATGGCCGGCGACCGGATCCATCGGATTGGGCTCGCCACGAAAGCGCGAGGCCGAGCGGGTGTCGAGCACGGTGAACCCCGGCGCTGTGATATTGGCTTCGACCGCGTCGGCGGCCACCGTCCAGCCCGCGCGCGGCGCGGCGCTGAAATCGCCCGGCGCAACCTTGGACACCGGCCCATGGGCCATCGGTAGACCTGCATCGAGCCATGCCTTGCGTCCCCCGTCCAGCACGGCGACCCGATCGTGCCCGAGCCAACGAAGCAGCCACCACAGCCGCGCGGCGAAGGCGCCGCCCGAGGCGTCATAGGCCACGACCTGCTCGCCCCGGTTGAGACCGTTCGCGCGCATCAGCGCCGCAAAGGCTTCCGGATCGGGCAATGGATGCCGGCCATTGCCGCCGGTGGCCGGCGCCGCGAGGTCGTCATCGAGATGCAGGTAGCACGCGCCCGGCAGATGCGCTTCGAGAAAGGCGGCGTGGCCGGCATCGGGACTGCCCAGTTCGAAGCCGCAGTCGAACAGCGTCAGCTCGCCACCCTGGATCAGGGCGGCGAGTTGCGGCGCGGTGATCAGCGTCGTGAACATCGATCCCTCATTCGGCATGGAACAGGACCCTGGCGTCGCGCTTGAACGCGGCGCCGCTGTCGGTGCGGCTGTAGAACATGTGGCCGCCCGGATAGACGGCAAGCTTCACCCGCTCGGCCTGGCCGAAGCTCGGCATCTGCGAGACGATCATCCGCGAGGCGAAGAAGGGACAGGACAGGTCGTCCCAGCCATGGGCGATCATCACGCCCATCTTGGGATCGTTGGCGATTGCCTTTCGCAGGTCGCTGACCGGCGTGTCCTTGGGGCGGCCGCGATCCCAGGCGCGGTTCACCGCGTAGGAGAGCGCGTTGTAGCGCGCATCGGTCTTCCAGCCGGCCTCGCGCGTGACGAAATCGACCATCGCGCTCGTCGTCGGGGCGATCAGCGCGTCGAGGATCGGATCGTTCGATTCCTGGCGCGGCGACCAGGGGAAAGGATCGAAGGCGGTGACGTTGGAATCGTAGACGCTGCCGATCGTGCCGTCGGCGCGATGCACCTCACGCAGGAAGGTCCCGGTGTCGATCCGCCCGCCCATGCGCTGCACCAGCGCCGGGTCGAGTCCCGTCAGCGCGGTGACCCTGGCGATCACCCGCGCGGTCGCGGCTTCGTCGGCGCGGCCCTTGAGCAGGTCCGCGGCGAACTCGCCACGGGTATAGGCCTCGACCTCGGCCATCGCCTGCGGAGTGAGCTGGCCTTTGCGCTCGAGATTGGCCGCCGCCATCGAGGGAAGCCCGATCATCCAGGGAAGAGGCGACAGGGCCGTGGCGTCGTCGTCCGAAGCGGGATCGAGATAGGGCGAGACCATGACGATGCCGTTGATGCCCACGCCGATCTGCGATTGCAGCTCAAGCGCGATGCGCGGCACGCGATAGCCGCCATAGCTCTCGCCGACGAGATATTTGGGCGAGCGCAGCCGGCCTTCCTTGACCAGCCAGTCATAGACGACCTTGGACAGGTACCGGATGTCCGGATCGTTGGCGTAGAATTCCTTCTTCGTCTTGTCGGCGTCGAGCCGGCTGCGGCTGAAGCCGGTGCCGACGGGATCGATGAAGACGAGGTCGGTGAAATCGAGCCAGCTGTTCGGATTGTCGCTTGCGACCGGGATGTCGGAAGGGGAATCGCCCTGCGCGCCGAACTGGACGCGCTTCGGCCCGATCGCGCCCATGTTGAGATAGACCGAGGAGGCACCGGGGCCGCCGTTGAAGGCGAAGGTCACCGGGCGGCGCGGGCCGCCGCCGGGCACGGTATAGGCGGTATAGACCACATCGCCGATCACGCGGCCCTTCTCGTCGCGCACCGAGATCGTGCCGACGGTCGCTTCATAGGCGATGGCGCGGCCGCCGATCTGGGCGGTCTGCTTCACGGTCTTGTCGGCGGGGAGGGGAGGCAGGTCGAGCAGGTCGTCGGATTTCTTTTCAGCGGCCGGCTTTTCCTGTGCCGGCGCCGGCTGAAGCGGTGCGACGCTCGCCAGCGAGAGGCTGGCGACTGCGATGATTCGATGCAATTTCATGGGCTCGTCCCGCAATTCCGGTGGTCCGTTACCACCTCGATCCGACCGCAAAGCACGCGAAATTCGGTCGGTCAACCGAGCGGACCGATGCATGGCGAACCGTGCGGATCGGGCATGGCGGAAAATCCCGCGCCATCCATCGTGCCGTTCGAGAACCGTGCAAATCAGGGTGGGGCCGATGGGAATCGCTAGCGTATTTGGCCGAGTGGCGATCGGCGTCGCGGCGCTGGTCGCGGGGAGGGTGCCGGCATTGGCGGATCCGAGCTTCAGCGTGAGCTTGCCGTCCGCGGCATCGAACGAACCGGTCACCGGCCGGCTGATCGTCGTCGTCGCGCCGACCGATACCACGGAGCCGCGCACCAAGATCGGTATGAACGGTCCGCCGTCTTTCGGCATCGATGTCGAAGCGCTGAAGCCCGGCGCGGCGGCGCTCGTCGACCAGCATGCGGTCGGCTAACCCGATCGACATCAACCAGCTGCCGCCGGGCGAGTACAACATCCAAGCGGTGCTGATCCGCTATACGCAGGTCAAGCGCTCCGACGGCCACGTCCTGTGGGTCCCGCTGCCGCATCGCCGGTCCTTCATCCATTTTTTCAGCGTGCCAAGCGAGACACGGATTCCATGAACCTCCAGTAGTTTCTCGCAGGCGAGCGTCGGCCCGAAATCTGGATAGTTGGCGCGAACGATGGCAATTACGTTCGCCTTATCTTGCTCGGAATACGCGTTATTCGTAACGCCGAGCTTGCGGTTACGAAGTCCCTCCGCGCCAAGCTCTTTGAACGCACCAAGCCGCCGATATGTTTGGGCGCGCCCGAGATCGAGCGAGGCTTGCAAATCCTCAAACGAAATCTGCTTTACCAAGAATGCCTTGATCGCGGCGACTTCGTACTCGTCGCCATCTTCAACGACCAGCCGGACCGTATTTTCCGCGCTCACGCTCGCGCCTCCATTTACACATAGGTCGCCAGGAGCGGCCAGCGGATGAGGCGAGTCTCATGAAAATGGGGGAATCGTCTCATTTCAAATGGCGCTTACAATCCACAAAGACGATAATATACATTATGTAAAATCATCTCCGATATCGGGATCGCGGGTCTCGCGGCCCTTTCGAGCACTGGGCCGATCGTTCGGGCCCGTATCGGCGGGCTCGGTCGTCGCGTCCGTACCGTCGTCGGTTGCCGCCGCCTTGGGCTCGAGGATCAGGACATTGCCTTCGACGCGCCAACTGTGCAGCCGCGACAGGAAGTTCATGCCGAGCACGTCGAGGTCGCCGAAGCTTTCCGCGACGACGACGCCGAGGTCCTGGGTCTTTAGCGGTCCGACCGCCAGCTCGTCGATCGTGCCGCGCCGCGCCGTGACCGACCCGTTCGCCGTATCGATGATCGCCGGCAACCCGTTATGGACGCGGACATCGGCGGCCGCCGCGGTGCGGTCCGAGATCGCCGTGATCGTCGCGCCGCTGTCGATCAGCATGCGCTTCTCGACGCCGTTCAATTTGACCCGGGCCCAGAAATGGCCGTCCGGGCTCATCCGGATGCGCACCGTCTTGCCCTGGACCTGCTGCTCGTCGAGCCCGAGCCTGGCGCTGGCGGCGGCGAATACCGCCCCGATCTCGCCGCGATGCGCCACCGCGACAACGGCGATCAAGATGATCGCAGCCCATGCCGCGATCGAGCGCACGACGAAGCCGAGCGACATCCGCCGTACCGAAAGCGCGCTGACCACGAGCACCAGCACGCCGATCAGCCACACCAGATTGAGGCTGTCTTCCGAATTCATGCCGTCATCTCCAGGCCGTCATAGCCCGGCTCGACCCCCATGGGCAGCTCGGCCGCGAGCCTCGCATAATCCATGCTGTTGTCCATATGAACCAGCACGGAACGTCTTGGGGCCAACTCCCCTATCCAGCCGAGTACCGAGTCCAAATTGGGGTGGGTCGGATGCGGCGCGCGACGCAGCGCATCGACTACCCAGATGTCGAGCCCCTGGTAGAGCGTGCGCATCTCATTCGTCATCGCGTGGAAGTCTGTAGCATAACCGATTGATTTTCTGTTACATTCAAAACGGATTCCGGCGGAGGTTATGCCGCCGTGCGGCTGGTCCGCGACGCGCACGCGGATATCCCCGATCTCGAAGCTGTCGGGCATTTCCTCCAGCGCGACGGTAGCACGATAGCCGGTGCGGCCGAAGAACGCATACGCGAAGCGGAGCTGGAGCTGCTCCGCCGTGAATGGCCGGGCGAGGCCGCGTACGGGTTCCCCGCGGACGTGCATCACCTGACGGAGATCGTCGAGGCCGTGGCAATGATCGGCGTGATCATGGGTCCATAGCACTGCGTCGAAATCGCTTATATCGGCCGCGAGCAGCTGCTCGCGCATGTCGGGACTGGTGTCGACCAGGATCGCCGTCGTCTCGCTGCAGATCAGCACCGAGGCGCGCATGCGCCGGTTGCGGGGCTCGTTGGGGTCGCATGTCCCCCAGTCGTTGCCGATCCTCGGCACGCCGGACGAGGTGCCGGAGCCGAGGATGCGGATCTTCACGCCGCGCCGCTCGCGGTCTTTGCGAAGAGTCGGTGGAAGTTCTGGCGCGTAACCTCAGCCAGTTCCTCGGGATCCTGCCCGCGCAGGTTCGCCAGGAAACGACAGGTATCGGCGACGAAGGCGGGCTCGCCGGTCTTGCCCCGATGCGGCACGGGCGCGAGGAAGGGTGCGTCGGTCTCGATCAGCAGCCGATCGATCGGCAGCCGCGCCGCGGTCTCCTGCAGCGCCTGGGCGTTCTTGAAGGTCACGATGCCCGAGATCGAGATGTAGAAGCCCAGGTCGAGCGCAATGTCGGCGAATTCACCGCTGGCGGTGAAGCAGTGGATCACGCCGGGAAAGGCGCCCTTCCCCATCTCGTCGCGCAAGATCTCCGCGGTATCGGCCTCGGCATCGCGGGTATGGACGATGATCGGCAGCTGGGTTTCACGCGACGCCGCCAGATGCGCGCGGAAGCTGGCGCGCTGGCGATCGCGGTCCGAATGGTCGTAATAATAGTCGAGCCCGCTCTCGCCGATGCCGACGACGCGCGGGTGCCGGGAGCGATCGACCAGCTTGGCCGTGTCGACATGTTCGTGGGTGTCGGCCTCGTGCGGGTGGATGCCGACGCTCGCCCAGACGTCCGCCTCGCGCTCGGCGACGGCGATGACGTCATCCCATTCGCGCGCGCGCGTCGAGATGTTGAGCATCGCCACCACGCCGGCATCGCGCGCGCGCGCCAGCACCTCGGGCTGCTGCTCGCCCAGGCCCTTGTAGATCAGGTGGCAATGGCTGTCGGCCAGTCTCATACCAAGTGCCTCACGCATCTTCCTTCAGCTCAAGCCGGGGGAAGATGGGGGTCGGCGGGGCGATGCGGAAGTCCGCATCCCCTTCCGGGCCGAGCTGCTCGAGCAGCTTCGCCGCAGAGCCGGGCACCACCGGCACGATCGTCACCGCGAGCGCACGGATCGCCTTGAGCAACGTGCCGAGCACCGCGTGCATCCGCTCGGGATCGGTTTTCCGCAGCGCCCAGGGTGCCTGGACATCGATATACTGGTTGCAGGAGAAGACGCCGGCCATCCAGCTCTCCAGGCCCTGGCTGAGCGCGAGATCGCCGAATGCCTTGGCGAATCCTTCACAAGCCGTCCGAACCTCAGCCAGCAGCGCGTCGTCGGCAGGGTCCGCCCTTCCCGTCTCGACCTTGCCTTCGAGGTTCTTGGCGATGAACGCCAGCGTGCGCTGCGCCAGATTGCCGAAGCTGTTCGAGAGATCCGCGTTGGCGCGCGTCACGATCGCCTCGTCGCTGAACGTGCCGTCATTGCCGAAGCTGACGTCACGCAGCAGGAAATAGCGCAGCGCGTCGACGCCATAGAGCTTGGCCAGCGCCATCGGGTCGACGACGTTGCCGACCGACTTGGACATCTTCTCCCCGCGATTGAGCAGGAAGCCGTGTCCGAACACCTGCCTGGGCAGCGCGATCTTGGCCGACATCAGGAAGGCGGGCCAATAAACGGTGTGGAAGCGGACGATGTCCTTGCCGATCAGGTGCAGGTCCGCCGGCCAGTATTTCGCGAAGCGCTCCGGATCGTCGGGATAGCCGGCGCCGGAGATATAATTGGTCAGCGCATCGACCCAGACGTACATCACGTGCCCGGGAGAGCCGGGCACCGGCACGCCCCAGTCGAAGCTGGTGCGCGACACCGACAGATCGACCAGTCCCCCCTCAACGAAGCGCAGCACCTCGTTGCGGCGCGATTCCGGACGGATGAAGTCGGGGTTCGCCGCGTAGAAATCGAGCAAGGGCTGCTGATATTTGGAGAGCTCGAAGAACCAGGTCTCCTCCGCGGTCCACTCGACCGGGGTGCCCTGCGGCGAGAGCTTGATGCCCCCTTCCCCCTCGACGAGCTCCTTCTCCTCGTAGAACGCCTCGTCGCGGACCGAATACCAGCCCTCGTAGCGGTCGAGATACAGGTCGCCGGCATCGGCCATCGCCTGCCAGATCGCCTGGCTCGCGGCGTAATGCCCGGGTTCGGAGGTGCGGATGAAGCGATCGCACGAGATGTCGAGGAGCTCGGCCATTTCACTGAAATAGGACGACATTTCGTCCGCCAGCTCGCGCGCGGTCATGTCGCGGTCGCGCGCGGTCTTGACCATCTTGAGGCCGTGCTCGTCGGTGCCGGTCTGGAAGAAGACGTCGCGGCCCGCCTGGCGCTGGAAGCGCGCGATCGCGTCGGCGGCGATCATCTCATAGGCATGGCCGATATGCGGACGGCCATTGGGATAGTGGATCGCGGTGGTGATGTAATAGGGTTCGGCCATGCGGCGGCTTTAGGGCGCGCTGCCGCGATCAGCAACACGCCCTGGTGGTTCAGCCGCTGCAAACCATCGGATCAGCCGAGCAGCTTGTCCGCCGAGAACTGGCTGGACGACGGCATGACGCCGGTCTTGGCCTCGGTGACCTTCTTCACCGCCTCGGCCACCTCGCGATCGATCGAGTCGCGCTCCTTGGCGGGCAGCTTCTGGTAATCGGCCTCGCTGAGGTTGTGCTTCTTGAGCACCTGGTCGCGGGCGCGCTCGGCGGGCGTCTCGAACGCGGCCTTGCGGAAATTGTCGAGGATCGAGGCGAAGTCGGAAGCCGCGGCATCGGCCTTGGGCGCGGAGGCTGCCGCGTTGGAACGGGCTCCGGTTACGCTGGCGATGTCCATGGCATTCTCCCTCTTTCAGGGAGCCCTAAGCCGGACGCGCTAAAACGTGGTTAACGCTGCCCCAGCCGCGCGATCAGGCCGCTCATCTCGAACACGGTGGCACCGGCATCGAGCGACAGGCCGACCGCGGCGCTGCCCAGCTCGCGCGCGGCGGCATAGGCGTCGAGCGCGGTGCGGAGCGCCTCGCCGCGCAAGCCGCGGGCGCGATCGGCGATGAAGGTCGGCGCGCGCTCGAGGAACGCCTCGTAGCGCGGCTGGGCGGCCTTGGCGCCGAGCAGCTTGGCCAGGCGGCCGCGGATCGCGTTGCCGGGATCGCCGGTGTCGGCGAGCCGGGCCATGTCGGTCTCCAGCGCCGCGATGTCGAGCCCTGCAAAGCCGAGCGCCCGTCCGGGAGACCCCTCTCCCGCCCGCACCAGTGCATCGATCTCGGCGGCGCTGGCCTGGGGCAGCTCCCCACGCAGCACGATCGCGACCTCGTTCGGCGGCAGCGGCTCGAAGCGCAGCAGCCGGCAGCGCGAGCGGATCGTCGGCAGCAGCCGGCCCGGCGCATGGCTGACCAGCAGGAAGATCGTGCCGGCCGGCGGCTCCTCCAGATTCTTGAGCAGCGCATTGGCGCCGCCGCGCTCGAGATCGTCGATCGCATCGATGATGACGACACGGCGCGGCGAGAGCGAGGGCTTGGTGGCGAAAAGCGGCTGGAGGCTGCGGACCTGCGCGATCGTGATCGAGCGGGCGAGCGCCTCGTCGGGCTTCTCGGGATCCTTGGGCAGGCGCGCCAGCACCCGGAAATCGGGGTGCGATCCGGCCTCGGCGAGATGCCAGGTGCGCGTCGTCTCGGGCACGTCCCAGCCCGGGCGGAGCTTGTCGGGCTCGGCGGCCTCGGCGAGCATGCGCAGCGCGGCCATATGGGCGAAGCGGCCCTTGCCCAGCCCCTCGGGGCCAGCGATCAGCCAGGCGTGATGCAGCGAGCCGCTCGCCATGGCGGCGGCGAGCGCCTCGCGGGCGGGAATATTGCCGATCAGTTCCGCCAACGCTTCGCCCCCGCGCCGTTCCGCCCGCCAGGCGGAAGGGAGATTATGCCCCGAACAGCGACCAGAAGCCCAACCAGACGCGGCGGAAGAAGCCGGCCTTGCCGACATCCTTCTCGGCGACGAGCGGCAGCATCTGCGCGGGCATGCCGGGCGATTCGATCACCAGGTCAGCGATATGGTCGCCTGCCTTGAAACCGGCCTTGACCGGGCCCTGATAGACGATCTTGCCCTTCATCTCGGGCGTGGTACCCGCCGGGATGGTGACGCTCAAATCGCGCGGGGCGACGACGCCCACCTCGCTCGAATCGCCGCCCTGGACGGCGACATCGCCGACCTTCTTGCCCTTGGTAACGATCGGCCGGGCCTTCCAGGCGCCGAAGCCCCAGTTCATGAAGCGAACGGACTCCGCGGCGCGGCCATTATAGGTGTCGAGCCCGGCGACGACCATCACGAGGCGACGCCCGCCCTGCTCGGCCGATCCGGTGAAGCCGTATCCCGCCTCGTCGGTATGGCCGGTCTTGAGGCCGTTGGCGCCCTGAACCTTGCCGAGCAGCGGATCGCGATTGGCCTGACTGATGTCGGCACCGGCGCCCAAAGTCTTGCCCCAGGTGAAGTTCGGCAGCGAGTAGTACTGCTTGTAGAGATCCGGGAAGTCGCGGATCGTCGCGGCGGCGAGATGTGCCAGGTCGCGCGCGGTCACATAGGTGCGGCCCTCGTCGGGCCAGCCGTTCGACGTGCCGAAATTGCTGTTGGTGAGCCCCAGCTTCTTGGCCTGCTCGTTCATCAGGTTGGCGAAGGCCGGCTCGGTGCCGGCAACGCCCTCGGCCAGCACGACGCAGGCGTCGTTGCCCGACAGCGTGACGATGCCCTTGAGCAGGTCGGAGACGGTCGGCTTCTCGCCGACGGCCAGGAACATGGTCGAGCCCTGCGAGTGCCACTTCTTCCAGGTCTCGGGCATCACCTCGATCTGCTTGTCGAGCTTGAGCTCGCCACTCTTGATTAGGTGGAATGCGACATAGACCGTCATCATCTTCGCCATCGAGGCGGGCGGAATGCGGCGATCGGCATCCTTCTCGTACAGCACGGCGCCGGAGGACAGGTCCTCCATATAGGCGATTGGCGCGGGCGTATCGAACGTCGGGTTCGCGGCGGTGAGCGGCGTGGCGATGGCCAGCGCCAGCAAGGAAACGGCAGCGAACTTCTTCATGTGTCAGGTCCCGACGCGGTGTGTACCCTCACCGGACCGTGAATATGCGCGCATCCCCATATCCTGCCCGGGCGGCCTTGGCCCGCGCCGCCTGGGCCTCGCCGGCGTTGGCGAAGGGTCCGAGCTGAACGCGGTAGAGCCCGCCCCCTGCCTTTACGAAGCCGCCCATGGATTGGGCAAGCGCTTGTGCGCGTCCGGCGGTAGAAAGTGCGGCAACCTGAACGAAATAGCGGCCGGTGGCGGCAGGGCGGACGGTTCGCGCTGCACGCGCCGGCCCGGGCGGGCGCGCCGCGATCGGTGGCGGCGGAGCCTGGACGACGGGCATTCCGCCCGCCGGAAGCCGCTTGCGTAGCGCATTGAGAAGCACCGGCGGCGCATCGGCGCGTGCTTCGGCGGCGCGGCCCGAGCGCAGCGCGACCTGGTCCTGCGGTGACGCCATGACGGCGCGAATGCGCACCGGGATCGTGCCGGGCTTGTCATAGCCGAGCTGGCGCGCGGCGCCGGGCGACAGGTCGATAGCACTTCCGCTGGCGTTGCCCGTGCCGGTGACCAACACCAGGATCGTCCGGCCATTGTCGAGCGAGGTCACCTCGACATAGGAATTTGCGGGCAATGTCGGGTGCACCGCCACCACTGCCTCGTCGCGCGGTCCTCCGCCGGCGACGCTACGGACGCCGGCAAAGCCGACCTCGTCGTAACGGCGCTCGCCGGGGCCAGGCTGCGAGGATCCGCGCGGCCCCGTGGCGCCGGCAGCGGGATCGCCGGGCAAGGGCGCGCTGCTCTGAGGCAGGTCATAGGCCGCACCGGCCTCCGCGGGCGGCACGTCTGGTGCCGGGCGCGACGATGCGGTTTCGGGGCCGTAATCGGCATGTTCCCCTCCGCCGCATCCGGCGAGGAGGAGAAGGCTGGCAGCGGCTAGGCTAGTTTTCGACTTCATCGGCAAGCAGACCTACCGACAAAGCGTAAAAATTCGAGCAATTATAATCGAGGATCACACGGTAGTTGCCGGTGAGCAGATAGGCGGTCCTTCCCGGACCGTCGGGCTCGAGCAAGGTCGCCTGGACGCTGTCGCCCGGCCAGGCGCGCTTCAAGGGTACGATCCCGAGCGCCCGCCACTCGGCCATCGTCTTCCAGCGGCTGTGGCGGTCATGGACGCGCGGGCAGCGCGGGCTGGCCGTGCGGCTGGTGATCGCGGCGCGGTTGAGCGTCGGGGGCACGCTCACCGCGAAACCCCAGGGCTGGCCGGGGCGCCAGCCGGCATTGGTGAAGTAATTCGCGATCGAGGCGAGCGTATCCGCCTCACTGTTCCAGATATCGACCCTGCCGTCGCCATCGCCGTCGCGCGCGAGGCGCAGATAGACCGAAGGCAGAAATTGCGGCCCGCCGAACGCCCCCGCCCAGCTGCCGACCAGCTTCTCGCGGGGTACGCCGCGGTCGATCATCTTGAGCGTATCGATGAATTCCTGCGAGAACAGCTCGCGCCGGCGCCCCTCATAGGCGAGCGTGGCCAGCGCGCGCGGCAGATCGAACCCGCCCATCACCTTGCCATAGCTGGTCTCGTGCCCCCAGATCGCGACCATGATCGATTCGGGCACGCCGGTCTCGCGCTCGATCGCGGTGAGGCGGGGCCGCTCGCGCTGATAGGCGGCGCGCCCCTGCGCGATCAGCGCGGCGCTCAGATGCTGGCGTCGATAGGGCTCGAAATTGGGGATCGCCGCGTTCGGCTTCGTCTCGGGCTGCTGTCGGTCGAGCTCGATCACGCGCGGGTTGAGGGTGAGCGTGGGGATCACCGAATCGATCGTGCGCCGGCTGACTCCCTGCGCCTGCGCCTGGCGGCCCAGCGTCTGAAGATAGGCCTGGAAGCCTGCCTCGTCCTGCGCGATCGCCGGAGCGCTCGCAGGCGTCGCCACGATCACTGCCACGGCCAACATCGCCGCCCTGCTCAATACCCAGTGCAAACCCCGCATCGGCATTTAGTGGCACAGCCGGCGCCGGGCATGAAGCCCTGCTACGCGGTTCGCGATGAATTTGCGTCGGAGCGACAGGCAAGGAGGATGGGCAAGTCGAAACGGAACGTTCCATCCGCAATTCTCGGCGACCGGATTGATCCGCGGGCGCGCAGGCGATAGCGGGGTCCAGCGCGGAGAGATGGCCGAGTGGTTTAAGGCAGCGGTCTTGAAAACCGCCGTGGGTGCAAGCTCACCGTGGGTTCGAATCCCACTCTCTCCGCCATTACGCCTGATCTTGGAAATGACCGCGGCCGCGCGTCAGCGGCTATTGCCGGCCTTCCACATCGCACCGGCAACGCCACCGCCCAGACTGAGCGGCGGGCTCTCGTTCTTGCCGTCGATGCGCAGCACGAGCATGGCGTCCAGCATCGAGCGCGGCGGTCCCACCCTGCGATGATCCGCCAGCGCTTCGCCGACTGCGTAGCGGGCACCGGCACGGGCAGTCACTTCAGGAAACTTGTCGGTGAGCCGCCAGGCAGCCAGCGGTTGCGGCTCGGGAAGTGCGAAGGACGATGTCGCCGTCGTCACGGGGCGGCTATTGCCGGTCGTAATCGCGGCAGTTGTCGGCGCAGCGAGATCGTAGCCCGTGCGATTGCGCACCGGCAGGACGATCATGGTGACCGCGCGCGCCCGCACGAGCTTCGGCGCTTCCTTCGCTATGGGCGGCAGTTCGCGTACCGGGATCGCGCCGACGATAGGTGCGGGACGAACGGGAATGGCGCGATGCGGGATGGCCTTGATGCCGGGAGGCACCACGCCCCGCTCTCCCGCACAAGCGGGCATGGACGTAGTGCAGGCAACCGCGCAGGCAAACACCGTTCTAATCATCACCGTTCCCCAACCAGTGAAGCAATGAACATGCCGCAATGCGCAACATGGCGCAACGTGAATGATGTCCGTTCGACACGGTGCGCATCATTGTGCCGCGAGCAGTTGCAGCGCCTTGGCGCTGAGAGGCGTGCTGAACTCCAGGCCCGCCTCGAAATCGCGCGTCCACACGACGCGCGCCGCACGGCGGCCCACGCCGGGCAGCGCGAGCCAGATCAGCGCGCCGCGCTCTAGTTCGGAATAGGTCTGGAGACGGACACCGCTCGCCGAGAAATCGAGAACCCGGCAGAAAACACGGCCGATACCCGTGATTCCGAGCTGTGCGTCCAGTGTGGAGGATGCGCGCGGTTCGCGGCGGCGGCGTTGGCCGGCTGCCGGTTCGAACTCCGCTGCGAACATCGTGCCCTCCCCCGTATCTGGGAGGACAGGTCTAGCAGCGTGTAGCTAATGGCGGGTTAAACCTGGGGCCCGCTGGGTCCCGGAGGTGGCGGGGGACGGCCCCGCCAAAGCCCGCCCCCCCACCAACGGCGCGCACCTAATTCCCACCGAAACGCCCCCGAAACCCGTGTTGAAACGGGCCCCCACCA
>JBEVLV010000162.1:0-9515 GCA_040508955.1 Sphingomonas sp.
AGAGCGATCTCCGGGCCCGCTCTTTATCTGGAGCCTGAAGTTCCGTCAGTAACGCCGATAGCGCGGCGGCGGTGGCGCGATATTGACGATCGTCACGCTGACCCCGCGCATGCCCGGCGGGCAATCGGGCCGCGGCGGCGGTGCGACGTAACGCGCCGGCCGCGTCGAGCAGCCCCGGCCGCCGCAGGACATCAGCTCGGCCGCGCGCTCCTCCGCCATGCGGCGCCTCCATTCGGCATGGCTGACCACCCAGGCGACCTGCCCTTCGGTGCTGGCCCAGGCCTCGTCCTCGCAGACGCGATCGCTGCCGCAGATGCGGTTCACCGCGCGACCGATGCGATGCGAGAGCTCGTCCATGCCGGCGCGGGTGGAGAGATCGAGCGCGGACGCATCGACCGCGATCGAGCGCGTATCGCCGTCGCGCCACTCCTTGGCCAGCACGGCGGGCGACAGCGTCGCACCGGCGATGCATGCGACAAGCAACATACCCCTTGTCATCAAAGCGCCTCCCTGAGATCGTGACACCTGCATAACATGCCAGATGAGCATGTGTGCAGGGAGATGCTTCGTCGCAACTCCGTCGACTCGGTCGCAACAACCTATCCCCGGCGGGCACGGGGAGTAGGTCGCGCGTAACCAAGGGCCAAGGCCCGAACCGGGGAGACCGAGATGACCATCCATCGCAGAGTGCTGATCGGCGGCGCAGGCATCGCGCTTACCGTCATCGTAGCGACCGCCGCCGGGATCGCGCAGAACGGCACGACTCCGCCCGAGGCGCGCTACTACATGGATGCCGGCACGATCGCGGGCATGATGGGCCAGGGCGACCAGCACGAGCTGACGCTGCGCCTCGGCTCGCGGCTGGCGCCCGCCGGGGCGCCCAAGGCCGATCATTTCATGCCCGAGGCGGCCCGGCTCGGCCCTTCGGTACCGCTCGAGACGCCGGTCAGGACCAAGGGCGAGGAAACCCCCTCGCAGTTCCAGCGGCCCAAGGGGCGGCTGCTGATCTATTGGGGCTGCGGCGCGCATGCGAGCCCGGGCCAGCCGGTGGTCATCGATTTCGCCAAGGTCGCCGCGGGCCAGTTCCCGCCCGGGCTGTTCTCGGCGCGCGTGCCGGTCGAGGAAGGGCCGCGCTTCGGCGTCGATCGCAGCTATGGCGACTGGCCGAACGGGCAGAAGAGCAAGAGCGTCAGCGGCCGATCGTCGCTGGTCGGGCAGCATCGGATCGCGGGCAACTACAGCCCCGAGATCAATTTCGCGCTGGGCGAGGGCCAGGACTTCATGGACGGGCTGCGGGTCAAGGCGCGCGGCAATCCCGACGATTCGACCCAGCTCGACTGGAAGCCGCTGGGCAATGCGACCGGCTATTACGCCTGGATGTTCGGCACCAAGGACATGGATGCCGGCAAGGGCGGCGACATGGTGTGGTGGGCTTCGTCGACCACCAAGGAGTTCGGCGGCGGGCTGTGGAACTGGCTGTCGCCGGCCACGGTCAACCGGCTGGTCGGCCAGAAGATCGTGATGCCGCCTAGCCAGACGAGTTGCACCGTGCCGGCCGAGGTGAAGAAGGCCGCGCCGGGGATGATGATGGGCTTCGTCTATGCCTATGGCCCGGAGGCGAACTTCGTGTTCCCCGAGCGGCCGAAGGATCCGAAGGTCGCCTGGCATCCGAAATGGTCCGCCAAGGTGCGCTATCGCTCGATGGGCATGGTGATGCCCGGCATGCCGAGCATGGGCGACATGATGATGGGCCGCGGCCAGGACGGCGACGCGCGGGCGGCGGACCAGGGCGACAAGCCGAGGAAGGACTGCAAGCCCAAGGTGGGCGGCCTTCTGGGCAGGGCGATAATGGGCAAGAAGGGCTGCTGACGCGGCAGGCGCCTCTCTCGAAGGGGAGGCGCGCTGCTCGCCGCCCCCCTGTGCCCCACACATAGAGTGGAAGAGCAGCATGAGACCGCGTTTGTTCAGACTGGCAGCCATCGGCGCGATCTTCGTCGCGCTGATGGCATGCGACGCCCCCGATCGCCGGGCGAGCATCGCGCTCGACCTGCACGATGCGCGCGACGTGGCGCCGCGCCATTTCGACGCCGAGATCGATCTCGGCGTCATCGCGTTCGCCCTACGCCTGCGCTGGAGCGCCCAGGCGTGAGGCGGGCCGGCGGAACGGCATGTCGCGCCGGAGATAGGTGAGCGCGCGCCACGCCCATTCGATCGGGCCGTACTGGAAGCGTGCCAGCCAGGCCGTGGCGAACCATATCTGGAAAGCGATGGCGGCCAGCGCGACGAACAGTCGCGTCTCCTGGCCCCAGACTTTCCACATCCCCAGGCCATAGCCGTAGAAGACCGGTACGAAGATCGCCGACTGGGCGATGTAGAAGGTGAGCGTCAAGCGGCCCGCAGGCGCAAAGGGCTGAACCAGCCAGCGCAGCCGGCTCTCGTAGAGCGCCATCAGCAACAGCGCCCAGCTGGCCGTGCCCGCGAGATCGAGCCAGCTGCCGGTGAGCGTCCAGAAGGCGCGCTCCGCGGCGGGGCCATAGCTCAGCGTGGCGAAGGCGATGCGCAACGGCTCGCGACCGTAATGCAGGCCGACCGCGACGGCCAGCGCCACCGCCAGCGCGATCCAGCGCGCGCGACGAAACTCGCCGAGCCGGCCGAAAAAGCCGATCCGACCCAGCACCATGCCGAGCAGGAACAGGCCGAGGATCTGCACCAGCCGGCCATATTCGATGAAAAACCAGTATTTGGGCACCTGCCCCGCCCAGAGATTGACCTGGAGCGCCTGGAGCCAAGTGCCCGAGAGGTAGACCGGCATGCCGGGATCGGTGGAGGACATCGCCGCGCCGTTCGCCCAGGCGGCGCCGGAGGCCGCCGCGACCAGCTGCACGATCAGCGAGGGGCCGGCGAAGCAGAAGAGCGCCGCGCCGATCAGCACGCGATTGCTGCGCACGCGGTGCGCAACGAGGAGCAGCAGGCCCATCGCGGCGAGCGTCTGGATGATGTCGCCGCGATAGATCAGCGAATGGAGGAAGCCGATCGCCTCCAGGATCAGCAGCCGCCAGGCGAAGCGCGCGGAGAAATCTGTCCCGCGTTTCGCGGCGCGATCCATCAGGATGAAGAAGCTGAATCCGAAGCACAGCGCCAGCAGCGAGAAGCTCTTGCCCATCAGCAGCAGGAAGACGGTGTCGGCGATGGCGCCCGGCCGGGGATCCGCCCAGTAGAGCTCGTAGCTCTCGATCATATGCACCAGGAACAAGCCCATCAGTGCGAAGCCGCGCAACACGTCTACCACCTGGAGGCGGGCGTCCTGCGCGCCCTGCTGCGTTTCAGTCCTGATCATTCCAAACCTTAAACGCTGCGCCGGCCCTAGGGATGCCAAGGCGCAGACGGAATCAAATTTCGCCCGAACCGCGAGCCATTTACGTCTTGTTTGTCATAGACGGTTACCGACGGTGCCATGGTTACCGCCTGGCTCACACGGGTACTGCTAGCAAGCCTAGGCCTCATGCTTATGGCTGGCGCGTTGCCGGCACATGCCCAAGAGGGCGTTGCCGGTCAACCGCTGGGCGTTTGCCTGCTGCGCGACACCGGGCAACGCGTGGCCGAAGTAATCCGCCATCCCGAACGATTCGACTGCACCACGCGCCAATACAAGCTGGGGCCGGGCGACTATTGGGCGATCAGCCGCGACATCAACCAGCAGTCGACCGCGAGCCGTCCGCTCGTGCTGCGCTTCGCCAGCCTTTGGCAGAAGCAGCTCGCATTGCACCTGCTCTATCGCGACGGCGCCATTCGCTCCGCGGTCACCGACCGGCGCGGGATCACGCCGCTGATCCAACTGGGGGCGATCGCCGAACAGCCCATCCCCGTCGCGGAGGCTCCGGTCGTCCGGGCGCTGTGGCAGATCAAAGGTGCGGCCAACGTCCGTGGCGTGATGATGGGAGCGTTGCTCTCCACCGCGCACGAGAGTGCGGGGGCGAACATGGCGATGGCCGCGCTCTATGCATGCTTCGCCGGCATGGGATTGGCGCTGATCGTCTATAATTTCGCGTTGTGGTGCGCGATGGGGCACCGCTTCCAGCTTCATTACTGCGCGCTGCTCCTCGCGCTGATGGCCTATACGCTCACCTCTTCGGGCGCTCTGGCCTGGCTCGCACCGATGATCGAGAACAACGACCGGCTCCGGCTGAACTATCTGTTCCTCGGGTTGGCGGGCGGCGCCGCCGCGATGTTCACCCGCAGCTTCTTCGAGGACCGCGTCGCCTCACGCTGGCTCGACAGGGTGACGCGCGCAGTAGCGGCGATGGTGCCGATCTCGGGCCTGATGGTGTTCCTGTTCGGCGCGATCAACCTGCGGCTGGCCGATGCCTTCTACACGCTGACGATCATGGGCCTGATCGCGATCGTGATCCCGACCCTGTGGCAGGCCTGGACCCAGCGCTCCAACTTCCTCTGGCTGTTCAGCGTCGCGTGGAGCGCGCCGATCGCGCTGGCGATGTGCCGGATCCTCGCCAATCTGCACGTGATCGGCTGGAACTTCTGGATCGACAATTCGACGGTCGTCTCGATGATGTTCGAGGCGCTGACCTCGGCGCTGGCGGTCGCCTATCGCATCAAGTTCCTGCGCGAGGAGCGCGACGAGGCGATCACCCGCGAGGTGCTCGCGCGGCGGCTGGCCGATACCGACCCGCTGACCGGCCTGCTCAATCGCCGCGCCTTCCTGGACAAGGCGATCGGACGCGGCGGCGAGCAGCAGCTCCTCATCGCCGATCTCGATCATTTCAAGCGCGTCAACGAGACGCTGGGCCATGACGGCGGCGACGAGGTGCTGCGCAATTTCTCGCGGATGCTGCGCAGCGTCGTTCCCGCCACCGCGCTGATCGCGCGGCTGGGTGGCGAGGAATTCGCGATCCTGAGCGACGCGGACGCCCCCGTCGAGCCCGATGCCGTGCTCGCCAAGCTGCGCGCCGCGCGCATGCCGTTCGACCTGAAGGTGACCGCAAGCATCGGCGTGTGCCGCGGACCGCTGACCAGCGATGTCCATTGGAAGGCGCTGTATCGCGGCGCCGATTCGGCGCTGTTCGAAGCGAAATCGGCCGGACGCGACCGCGCCCGCGAAACCTCGCGCCGCGCCGCCTGATCGCTTGCCGCTCCCCCGCGCCCGGGGTATGAAGCGCGACAGTGAGGAGACGCGTAATGATCGGGCGCAAGCGCAAGATCGCAATGGCTGGAGCGGCGGCAATCGCATTGATCGCGCTCACCGCGCGCCATCCCCACGCCGATATCGAAATCCTCACCCATCAGCAGGGCGATCTCTCGCCGCTGCGGATGCAGGCCGCGATCGACACGGGGCTTTTCGCCGTTTCGGTGCTGGTGACATGGAGCCGCCATTTCGCGCGGTGACGGTTGCGTCGCCCCGGGGGGCTGCTTACACATCTGTCAATGACCGATCCCGAGACCGCCTGGCGCACCGCTTTTCAACATCCGGGCGCATGGGATCAGGTGTTTCCGCCGCTCACCATGGTCGACCTGTTCGAGAACAGCGCGCGTGCCCATCCCGAGGCGCCGCTGCTCGATTTCCTCGGACGCCGCTACAGCTATGGCGAGACGATGGACGGCGCCAATCGCGTCGCGTGCGGGCTGAAGGCGCTGGGATACGGGCCCGGCGACCGGATCGGGCTCTTCCTGCCCAACGTGCCGCATTATGTCGCCGCCTATTACGGCATCCTCAAGCTCGGGGCGACGGTCGTCAATTTCTCGCCGCTCTACACGGTCGACGAGCTTTCGGCGCAGGTGGCCGATTCAGGGACAAAGCTGCTCTTCACCATCTCGGCATCCGCGCTGCTGCCCACCGCGCTGGCGGTGCTGGAGAAGAGCCATCTCGAGCGGCTGGTGGTCGGATCGGTGGCGGGTGCGCTGCCCGGGGCCAAATCGCTCTTCTACCGGCTGTTCCGCGGCAGCGAGGTTGCGCAGCGGCCGCACGATGCCCGCATCCTCGCCTTCTCCAAGCTGATCGCCAATGAAGGCCTGTGCGAGACCCCGGCGATCGATCCCGAGCACGACCTGGCGCTGATCCAATATACCGGCGGCACCACCGGCACCCCTAAGGGCGCGATGCTGACGCACCAGAATCTGTCGGCGAACGCGCGCCAGGTGGCGATGCTCGATCCCGATGCGGGCAAGGTGACCGACCGGATCCTGGGCGTCCTCCCCTTCTTCCACGTCTTCGCCAATACCTGCGTGCTCAACCGCACCGTGGTGACGGGCGGCGAGATCGTGATGCTGCCGCGCTTCAATGCCAAGCAGGCGCTGGCCGAGCTGCGCCGCACCCAGCCGCGGGCGATGCCCGGCGTGCCGACCATGTACCAGGCCCTGCTCGACGCGCCGGGGATGAAGCCGAGCGACTTCAGCTCGCTGCGCTTCTGCATCTCGGGCGGTGCGCCCCTGCCCCAGCAGCTCAAGGAGAGCTGGGAATCGATTACCGGCGCACGCGTGATCGAGGGCTATGGCCTGTCGGAAAGCTCGGGCGTGGTCTCGACCAATCCCTATCAGGGGCTCAACAAGCCCGGCACGATCGGCCAGCCGATCGCCGGCACGCGCGTGCGGCTGGTCGACAAGGAGGATCCGACGCGCCCCCCGCCCGAGGGCGAGCCCGGCGAGATCGTCGTGCAGGGCCCGCAGATCATGAAAGGCTATTGGAACCGGCCCGACACCGACGCGCGTACCTTCGTCGACGATCATTGGCTGCGTACCGGCGATGTCGGGACGATCGACGCGGACGGCTATATCCGCATCGTCGACCGGCTGAAGGACATGATCGCGGTGGGCGGGTTCAAGGTGTTCCCGAGCCAGATCGAGGCGGTGCTCTACAAGAATCCTGCGGTGAAGGAGGTGCTCGTGATCGGCCTGCCCGACGCCTATCATGGCGAGCTGCCGCACGCCTATGTCACGCTGAACGATGGCGCGGAGACGACAGGCCCCGAGCTTTGCATGTGGCTGAACGGCAAGCTCGGCAAGCATGAGCGCGTCGCCGAGGTCGTGGTGCGCGATACCCTGCCCAAGACGATGATCGGCAAGCTCAGCCGCAAGGACCTGCTCGCCGAAGTGGCGCCGAAATGAAGCGGAAACAATAGTTCCGAAACGGCACGTTCATGGTTAATTTTCGTTCAATACCTCATTGAACATGCAGATATGCCTTTGATATTCCCCCGCAGACAAAACAGAGGGGATGACCAAATGGCACTACGTTCTATCGCGATTGCGATCGCGGTTCTTGCTGCGTCGGCTTCGGGCTCGGCGATCGCGCAAACCACCGTCTACGATACCAGCCTGGCCAATCTGAACGGCACGAGCGGTCCCGTCACCGCCACCACCACGACCGACGCGAACGGCACCGTCACCACCGTGACCGGCCCGAGCGGCGGCGCGTTCCGCGCCTCGGCGAGTCCGGATCAGTCGATCAAGGACAAATGGAGCCAGGCCAATGTCGGCGCCAGCGGCTCGGTCGGCATCACCAAGACCTATGCCCAGAGCGGCAATGGTTCGGTCTATTTCGACGGTACCAACAGCGGCTCCAAGGCCGATATCGAATATTATTTCTCGTCGCCGGTGGCATTGAGCGATTTCGCCAGCGCGTCGTTCGACTGGTTTCGCGACTCCTCGTCGACCAATTCGGGCGTCCAGCTTCCGTCGTTCCGGCTGCTGGTCAACAACGCCGGCGGTTCGCTCAGCCAGAGCACGGCGCTGATCTTCGAGCGCGTCTACAATGTGGCCGGCAACGCACCCACCGACAGCTGGCAGACCTCGTCGATCGACCTCAATTCGATCTTCTGGAACAATAGCGGCCTCAACTCGCCGGGCGCCACCTATTCGACGCTGGCAAGCTGGATCGCCGCCAACCCGAGCATGCAGATCTACGGCCTGAGCGTCGGCATCGGTTCGGGCTGGGAAGGCCATTTCACCGGCGCGGTGGACAATATCGCCTTCGATTTCGGCGGCAAGAACCAGGGCTCGTTCAACTTCGAGGTGGCGGGCGTGCCCGAGCCGGCAGCCTGGGGCATGATGATCGGCGGCTTCGGCCTAGTCGGTGGCGCGCTCCGCCGCCGCAAGCAGGTGACGGCAGCCGCCTGATCCCGGCCGCTTCGGCAGAATGAATGGGCTCGGCGCCTGCCGGGCCCATTTTCCCTGGCAATGGCGGCGAATTCGGTTCGGGTATGAACTTCGGCGCCCTATTGTGGCACTAAGCGGTACGCGGGGTGATTGCCCCCATGGAGTGCCGCGATGTTCCTACGCCTTGTTCTTCCGATTGCCGCCCTTGCACTGACTGCCGCCGTCCAGCCGCAGCGGATCGACATCCAGCTCTCCAACTTCAAGTTCGCGCCGGACACGATCAAGCTCGTGCATGGCCAGCCCTATGTCCTGCACCTCGAGAACAAGGCGGGCGGGAGCCATGATTTCGTCGCCAAGACCTTCTTCGCCGCCGCCGCGGTAGCGCCAGGCGACAAGGCGAAGATCGCGAACGGCAGCGTCGAGCTGGAGGGCGGCGACAGCGCCGACATCCACCTGACCGCCCCCGCGGCCGGCAGCTACGAAGTGCATTGCAGCCATTTCATGCACACGACCTTCGGCATGACCGGCAAGATCGTCGTCAGCTGATCGATGCCTTCCGCGCCATGCGGCAGGCGGTAAACGTCCACCAGGCATAGCCCAAGGTGACGACGAGCGCGGTCGCGACGCAGGCCATCGCGGCCATGCCCCTGAACGCGGTGGGCGCGAAGGCCGAGAAGCCGGCAAAGGCCAGGCCCGCCAGCACCATCGCGCGACCACCGACGCGCAGCGCCGCCTGGCTCCGCCGCTCCGCCTCCGGCGAACCGCGCATCCGGCCGATCCGCTTGGGCATGAGATTGGCATAGGCCGCCAGGCCGAGGCCGATCGCGACCTGGACGATCTGCTCCGCCTGGTCCGGGGCGAGCCAGCCCGCATGCCCGGCGAAGCGCAGGGCGCCGGCAAAGGCGAGGAACAGCGCCCCCAAGACGATGGCGAGCGCGATGGGCCTGACGATCATGATTGCTTCCCCTTGCTGAGTTCGATGGGCGGCACGGGCGCATCCGCCGACGCCGGATGGCTGCCGATGCCGAAGACCTGCGCGAAACCGAGCAGCGCGTCTTCGAGGACCGACAATTTGAGCCGATAGGTGATCGTCACGCCCTGCTTGTCCGCGTCGATCAGGTCCGCCTCGCGCAGCACGCTGAAATGGGCGGACATGGTCGGCTTCGAGACCGCGAAATGCTCGCTCAGCTCGCCCGCGGTCATCGGCCGCCGGCGCAGCAGCTCGAGCACCTTGCGGCGCGTCGGATCGGCGAGTGCCTTGAAGACCTTGCTCATGAGTCGATATTTAGCTAAACATCGAAATATAGTCAAGCGGCGCGGTGCATGAGTCCACCCAACAACCGGGACGAATGGCGATATCGTCCGGCCGGCTGATCTATCTTTGTCACTCCGGCCGCAGTGCCGGGGTC
>JBEVLV010000163.1:0-24869 GCA_040508955.1 Sphingomonas sp.
GCCAGCGCCGCCGCCGGATCGAGGCCCAGCGCGGCGGCGCGGGCGAGCGTGTCGGGCCCGATGATCGCGCCCGCATCGTCCTCGGTTCCGTCGATGCCGTCGGTGTCGCACGCGATCGCGTGGATGCCCGGCGCGCCGGCCAGCGCGATCGCCAGCCCCAGCAGATATTCCAGGTTGCGCCCCCCGCGCCCGGCGGGATTGCTCACCCGCACCGTCGTCTCGCCGCCCGACAGGATCACGCGGCGCACGCCGTCCGCCGCCAGCCGCCGCGCGAGCCCGGCATGGCCGGCGCCGAGATGGCGCGCCTCGGCCTGGAGCCGGTCGCCGAGATCGGTGACGCGATAGCCGAAGCTCTCCGCCAGCCGCGCGCTCGCCGCCAGCGCATCGCGCGCGCGGGCGATGATCGTGACATCGCTTCCGGCCAGCCCGAGCGTGTCGGGCGGCGGCGTCTCGTTGGCGGGGTCCTCGAGCGCGCGCCACACCGCGGTGGGCGCCTCGATCGCGTAGCGCCGCAGGATGTCGCGCGCCTCGGCCAGCGTGGTGGGATCGGCGACCGAGGGGCCGCTTGCGACGAACGAGGGATCGTCGCCGGGCACATCGGAGATCACCAGCGTCCGCACGCTCGCCGGCGCTGCGGCGACCGCGAGCCGTCCGCCCTTCACCAGCGACAGATGCTTCCGCACGCAATTGATCTCGGAGATCATCGCCCCCGAACGCAGCAGCATGCCCGTGACCGCCTGCTTGTGCGCCAGCGTCACGCCGGGGACGGGCAATGCCATCAGCGCCGATCCGCCGCCCGAAACGAGCATCAGCAGCCGATCGCCGGCGCCGAGCGCGCGCGCCATGGCGAGCGCATCCTCTGCCGCCCCCATGCTCGCGCTGTCGGGCACCGGATGGCCCGCCTCGATATAGCGGAAGGCCGGATCCAGCCGGCCGCCGTCGATACCGTGTCCGGCGCGGGTGATCACCAGGCCGGACATGGGTCCGCTCAACCGCTCCTGCGCAACCGCTGCCATCTCGGCGGCCGCCTTGCCGATCGCGATCACCAGCGTCCGCCCGGGCGCGGGCAATGGCGGCAGCGCGGGCATCGCCTGCCGCGCGGAAATCGCCGAGATCGCATTCTCGAACAGCGCCATCAGCATCTGCCGCGGCGCGGGCGGAGCACTGCTCGCGATCACTTCGCCGGGCGCACTCTGCCTCATTTCACCACCATCGTCGTAAACGGCCAGACATAGGCCTGGCCCATCACCAATATTCCCACCAGCGCGGCCAGCGCCACGCTGTGGAACAGCACATATCGCAATATCTCGGCTTCGCGGCCGCGGATGCCGGTCGCCGTGGCGGCGACGACGATGCTCTGCGCATCGGCCATCTTGCCCATCACTCCGCCCGAACTGTTCGCCGCCGCCATCAGCACCGGACTGATCCCCAGCTGCTCGGCGGTGGTGCGCTGGAGCCCGCCGAACAGGGCGTTCGACGCCGTGTCCGAGCCCGTCGCGGCGACGCCCAGCCAGCCGAGCAACGTGCCGAAGAAGGGATAGAGGAAGCCCGATTGCGCCAGCGACAGGCCGATCACGCTATCCATGCCCGAATAGCGGGTGACATAGCCCAGCGCGAGCATCGCCGCGATCGTCAGCAGCGGCAGAAGGGCCAGGCGCAAGGTCGCGATCCAGGTCGCCGCCATCTCGCGCACGCTCGCCCCCATCGCCAGTCCGGCAACGACCCCCGAGACGAGGATGCCGGTTCCGGTCGCCGAAAGGAGGTTGAAGACGAACACCGCCGGCTCGGCATGCGGCGCGTCGACCACCGGCGGCATGCGCAGGACCAGCCCGTCCAGCCAGGGCACCGGCCATTTCGGCGCGAACAGCCCGTCGAACGCCGCCTTGGTCGCCGGCAAACCCCACAGGAACACGCCCAGGCTCAGGATCAGCCACGGCATCCAGGCGCGCCAGTCGATCCCCACCCGGACGTGCTCGACCGGCTCGCCCGCGTGGCGTCCCTCGACCGCGCTCCACATCCGCCGCGGCTGCCAGTACCGCAGGAACAGCGCGAGGCAGCCGATCGAGGTGAGCGAGCTGGCGACGTCGACCAGCCACGGCCCGTGGAAGTTCGACACCACGAACTGCGGCACCGCGAAGGCCAGCCCTGCGACCAGGATCGCCGGCCATACCTCGCGCATGCCCCGAAACCCGGCAAAGGCCATCACCAGCCAGAAGGGCACGAGCACCGAGAAGAAGGGCAGCTGCCGTCCCACCATCGCGCTCAGCTGCATCAGCGGCAGCCCGCTCGCGGCGGAAAGCGCAAGGATCGGCGTTCCCAGCGATCCGAACGCCACCGGCGCGGTGTTGGCGATCAGCGCCAGCCGCGACGCGCCCACCGGCGCGAAGCCCAGCCCGACCAGCATCGCCCCGGTGATCGCCACCGGCGCACCGAACCCGGCACAGCCCTCGAAGAACGCGCCGAAGCAGAAGGCGATCAGCAGCAATTGCAGCCGGCGATCCGGCGTGATGCCCGCCACCTGCTCCTGCAAGCGCTGGAACAGCCCGCGCTGCACGGTCAGCCGATAGAGGAACAGGACATTGAGCAGCAGCCAGCCGATCGGCAGCAGGCCGTATCCCGCGCCCAGCCCTGCCGCGCCCAGCGCGAGCTGCGCCGGCATGCCATAGGCGCATATCGCGACCAGCAGCGCGACGCCCAGCGCCGCCAGCGCGGCAAGATGCGCACGGATGCCGAAAACGGCGATCGCGACCAGCAACACCACGATCGGCAATGCCGATATCGCCACCGATGCGATCGGCGAAGCCAGCGGCGAATAGGTCTGCGTCCACGACAAGGAGAATCGGCCCGGTTCCGCACGGCCACCTCGGCGCGCGCCGGACTCTATTGCCGGGTAATCGAGCGGCGGCCAGCGCGACACGTGCAACACTGTGTTGCACGCACGCTCCCGCCGGCGATACCCTCAGTCGCGTCCGGCTAGCCCCAGCAGGGTCTGGGCGCGCGCAAGGTGCGGACGATCGAGCATCCCGCCCTTGTAGCCGATCGTGCCGATGCCGGGATTGGCGGCGAACAGATCGACGATCTCCTGCGCCGCGGCCAGTTCCGCCGCGCTCGGGGTGAAGGCCTGGTTGATCACCTCCACCTGTGCGGGATGGATTGCCAGCATCCCGCGATAGCCGTCGCGGCGCGCCTGCTCGGCGCGCACGCGCAGGCCGTCGAGATCGCGGAAATCGGCCTGGATCGTCTCGATCGGCTGCACATCGGCGGTGACCGCGCCGATCAGGCACAGGCTGCGCGCCAGCTGATAGGTGAAGCCATAGCTGCCGTCGGGCGCCCGGTTCTCGCTGGCGCCGAGCGCATCGGCGAGATCCTCCGCGCCCCAGGTCATCGCCACCAGCCGTGCCGCGCCGGCATAGTCGCCCGTGGTGAACATCGCCTCGGCGGTCTCGGTCACCAGCGCGATCACCCGGGTCGATCCCAATTCGATCCCGGCGCTCGCCTCCAATGCCGAGAGATAATGGTCGAGCAGCTCGACATCGCGGCGTCCCCGCGCCTTGGGCAGCATGATGCCCCCCGGCCGGCCCGGCATCACCGCGGCGAGATCGGCAAGCGCGTGCGGGCCGTCGATCGGGTTGATCCGCACCCATAGCCGCTCGCGACCGGAAGGCTGCGCCTGCAGGAACGCGCGGACCAACGTGCGCGCGCGCGGCTTTTCCTCGACGGTGACGGCATCCTCGAGGTCCAGAAGCGCGATATCCGCCGCGCTGGCGGCCGCCTTTTCCATCTTCCGCTCGCTGTCGCCCGGCGCAAACAGCCAGGAACGCATCTTCAACGCAGTGCCTTCGGGCATCTCGATCCGCCTCTCTCATCCTCGATTCCGCCCGCCCTAGCCCGATTCGATGCGGCTTGTGCAGCCCCTGCGCCTTTCCGCCGAGCAACCGCTTGTGTCGCGGCCGCTTCTCATGGACATTCCCGTCGATGACGGAGCAAGCGATGGGCGTCGGACCTGGTGTTGGAAGCGGCCTGACCGGCCCCCGCGTGGTGACCCTTCCAGCACGCCCGGAGCCCATCCGGGTCGATGCGGACGAGACCGCGATCGTCGTGATCGACATGCAGAACGCCTATGCGTCCGAAGGCGGCTATGTCGACCTGGCCGGGTTCGACATCGCCGGCGCTGCGGGGACGATCGACAAGATCGCGACGGTGCTGGAAACGGCGCGCGCCGCGGGCGTGCAGGTGATCTTCCTCCAGAACGGCTGGGACCCCGATTATGTCGAGGCCGGCGGGCCCGGCTCGCCCAACTGGCACAAGTCGAACGCGCTCAAGACGATGCGCGCGCGCCCGGAGCTGCAGGGTCAGCTGCTCGCGCGCGGCGGCTGGGACTATGCGATCGTCGATGCGCTGAAGCCCAGGCCCGGTGACATCTCGCTCCACAAGACCCGCTATTCGGCCTTCTTCAATTCGCAGCTCGACAGCACGCTGCGCAGCCGCGGCATCCGCAACATCGTCTTCGTCGGCATCGCCACCAACGTCTGCGTCGAGAGCACGCTGCGCGACGGTTTCCACCTCGAATATTTCGGGGTGATGCTCGAGGACGCGACGCATCATCTCGGTCCGCCGATGATGCAGGAAGCCACTGTCTACAATGTCGAGAAATTCTTCGGCTGGGTTTCCACCACCGCCGATTTCTGCGGCAGCTTCGGCCAGATTCCCCAGGAGTAATTCGATGCCCTTCGAACCCATCAATCCGCCGCAATTCCCCACGCCGATCGCGCCCTATTCGGCGGCGGCCAGGGCCGGCAACGCCGTCTATGTCTCCGGGGTGCTCGCGCTCGGCGAAGGCGGCGCGGTGCTCCATGCCGGCGACGCGGCAGCACAGACCCGGCACGTTCTCGACGTCATCAAGACCACCCTGGAAGCCGCCGGGGCGACGCTGGCCGACGTGGCGATGAACCATATCTTCCTGAAGGACTTGGCCGACTATGCTGCGTTCAACACGGTCTATGCCGAGTATTTCCCCGGCGCCAAGCCGGCGCGCTACTGCATCAAGGCCGAGCTGGTGAAGCCCGATTGCCTGGTCGAGATCGCCTCCGTGGCGCATCTCGCCTGATGCCGCACGCGAACGGACTCTGGTACGAATGGCACGGGGCCGACACGGGCGAGGTGCTGATCCTCTCGCCCGGCCTCGGCGGGTCGGCGAACTACTGGACGCCCAACCTCGAAGCGCTCGCGACGCGCTACCGCGTCCTGCTCTACGATCATCGCGGCACCGGACGAAGCGATCGCGCGCTGCCCGATACGGTGGCGGTCGAAGATTTTGCCGCCGACATGCTCGGCCTGATGGACGCGCTCGGCATCGCCCGCGCGAACGTGATGGGCCATGCCGCGGGCGGCGTCGCGGCGCTCGCGCTCGCGCTGATGGCGCCCGAACGGATCGACAAGCTGATCGTCGTCAACGGCTGGGCGGCACCCGATCCGCATTTCCTGCGCTGCTTCGATGCGCGGCTCGCGCTGCTGCGCAATGCGGGGCCCGAGGCCTATCTCCGCGCGCAGCCGATCTTCCTCTATCCCGCCAACTGGGTCTCGGCACACCACGACGCGCTCGAGGCCGAGCTGCCCGCCCAGCTCGCGCATTTCCCCGGTACGGAGACGATGGAGAAGCGCATCGCGGCACTCGCCGCGTTCGATATCACCCCGCGCCTCCGCGACATCCACCGCCCGGTGCTGGTGCTGACCGCGGACGACGACATGCTCGTCCCCTCCAACGCCGGCGTCGCGCTCGCCAATGGCCTGCCGATCGCCGGCTTCTGCCGCGCCGAGCATGGCGGCCACGCGGTCAATATCGTCGATCCGGACGCGTTCAACAGCTTCGTGCTCGCCTGGATGGCAGGCGAAGTCCCACAGGAGTGACTGCCATGCAGGTCGGCGTCTTCGTCCCCATCAACAACAATGGCTGGCTGATCAGCGAGAACGCCCCGCAATACCTGCCGAGCTTCGATCTCAACAAGGCGATCGCGCTCAGCGCCGAGAAGCATGGCCTCGATTTCCTCCTCTCGATGATCAAGCTGCGCGGGTTCGGCGGCAAGACCGAGTTCTGGGAATATGGGCTGGAGAGCTTCACGCTCATGGCCGGCCTCGCCGCCGTCACCGAACGGATCAAGATCTACGCGACCTGCCCCACGCTCGTCATTCCCCCGGCCTTCGCCGCGCGGATGTGCAACACGATCGATTCGATCAGCCATGGCCGCTTCGGGCTTAACCTGATCACCGGCTGGCAGCGCCCCGAATATAGCCAGATGGGTTTGTGGCCAGGCGACGAGCATTTCCGCAACCGCTACCAGATGCTCGACGAGTACGCCCGCATCCTGCGCGAGCTGTGGGAGACCGGCCGCAGCGACTACAAAGGCGCCTATTATCAGATGGACGACTGCCTCGTCCGCCCTACGCCTGGCGGCGACATGAAGATCATCTGCGCCGGCAGCTCGGACGAGGGCCTGGCCTTCTCCGCGCAATGGGCGGACTATGCCTTCTGCCTTGGCAAGGGCGTCAACACCCCGACCGCCTTCGCGTTCAACAACGAGCGTCTCGCCGCCGCAACGGCCAGGACCGGCCGCGACGTATCGGTCTTCGTTCTCGTCATGATCATCGCCGGGGAGACCGACGAGGAGGCGATGGCCAAGTGGAAGTCCTACAATGACGGCGTCGATCTCGACGCGATCGCCTGGCTCAAGGACCAGGGTGCAGCCGACAAGCACAACGCCACCACCAATGTCCGCCAGCTCGCCGCGCCCGAGGGTGCGGTGAACATCAACATGGGCACGCTGGTCGGCTCCTACGAAAGCGTCGCGCGCATGCTCGACGAGATGGCGGAGGTGCCCAATACCGGCGGGGTGCTGCTGACCTTCGACGATTTCCTCGAAGGGGTCGAGAATTTCGGCACCCGCATCCAGCCGCTGATGAAAAGCCGGCAGAAAAGCTAGCCCGGCACCGCCGGATCGAACAGGCGGCAATCCGCGCGCGCGTTGCCGGTCAGGTTGCCGTCGTTGCGCAGCGAATAGGCGGTGCGCTGGCGGACATTGAACGCGGCGACGCGGCGGATCGTCAGCGGCCCCAGGAAATTGACCGGCACCACCGGCTGATAATTGTAGACGATCTCCACCATCATCACCGCGGTCCCCGTCGAGGCCGCGATCTGGTTGCCCGTGGGACCCATCCCGTCGATCGTCGACGCGCTCTCGACGGCACCGTGATCGGCGTTGGTCGTGCTGTCGATGTTGGTCACCGCCGTGCCGCTGCTGTTGATCGGCACGCCATAGGACGAGATGGCCGAGAGATCGCCCGAACAACGCTGCCAGCGGATCCACTGCCGATAGCCATTGGGATTGGTCGTCGTGACCGCCCCCTTGCCCCCCGTGCCGGTCGTCGTGGTGCGCTGCTCCAGGTCGGACAGGATGATGCGGCCATTGCTGGCTAGACTGATCGCGTCGCCCATCTTGCGCGCGCCCATCATCACTTCGCTGATGTCCGCCTCGTCGATCGTCGTGCGCACGCGCCCCGCGTTATCGGCCACCGACATCGCGATCTGCGAGATGCGCAGATTGGCCATCATGAAGTTGCCCAGCTCGACTCCGCCCAGCCCGAGCAGCAATATCACCGGCACGGTCAGCGCGAACTCGATCAGCGCCACGCCGCTCCGATCCGCGCCAAGCCCGCGGACGCGCTCGATAAGTGCCCTCAGCTGCATATCGTCGCCGGCTGCGGCTGCGAGGCATAGGGCTGGTTCTTCATCATCGCTGTGCTCGTCACCGTCTCGGTCTTGCTCCAGCCGAGCAGGCCGAACATCGGCATGATCGCCGGATAGGTCACCGTCGCGGTATAGACGACGATATCGTCCGATCCGCCGGTGCCCCCCTTGCCCGCATCGGCATCCCAAACGCCGTTGCCGTTGATGTCGAGAAAGCAGTCCCCGGCATTATACTTGCCGAGCGGCGCCGTATCGGTGGTGATCGGCTCGGGCTTGGCGACGTGCGCGAACGTGTCGTAGCTGGTCGGCACCACCGACACTGTTGCATTGTTCGCGACGGGCCGGATCTTGTTCGTGACGATCTGGTTCAGCTGGGCGGTGGTCGTCGAGGTGCCGACCGTCACCTGCCGCGCCGCCTGGTCGAGCGCGTCCTGCAGCTGCACCGCGACATATTGGCGGTATCCCAGATCGAACAGGCCGCACATGATCGTGGTCAGCGGGATGGTGACGAGCGCGAACTCGACGATCGTCGCGCCGCGCTCCTCGCCGATCAGGCGCCGGAACATGCCCCGGCTCATTGCGTCAGCCTCAGCGCGCCGATGTTCTTGCCGATCTCGACGAACTTGGCGAGCAGCGCCGCCTGGTTGGACGATGTCGATGCCTGGCTGGGCGTGCTCGCGCAGTTGGTCAGGCTCGAATCCAGCGTCGTGGCGAAGCCGATCACCCATACCGAATAGCCCATCGACTTCGCCTTGGAGCACAGCAGGGCGAACCGCTGCTTGTGCCGCGCAAGCTGATCGGTCTCGTTGGAGGAGCTGCCGCCCGGCGTCACGCGCGCGTCGAGCTGCTCGACGCCATAGCTCGAATAGAGCGTCGAATAGCCGGTATCGAACAGGCCGTCGGTCATGAAGATGATGTATTTCTTCACCGGCATCGAATTGTAGGTATCGGGATTCTGCGGCCCGAAGATCCCGTTCGCGCTGTCCCAGCGCGCGCCCCACATCATGCCGTTGTCGTGATAGGTGCCGCCGTCCGGATTGAGCGTGTCGAGATAGTTCGACAGCGCGGTGCGCGCCCAGATCTGCATCGGCGCTGCCGCCGTCGGACAGGCATATTGCGGCTTGTAGGGGTCGTTCGAGTAGATGTTGTCCTGATAGGTCGTATACTCGATCTGGGGCCAATAGGGCTTCCAGCGCGTGGCGTCGTTGTACGGGATCAGATCGATGTCGAGGTCATAGGCGCCCGAGGGAATCGACGCTGCGGTCGACGCCATCTGCACCGTCTGCCGCTCTTCGATGCAGCCCGCCCAGGTCACGTTGTTCGTGGTGCTGGTGACCGGCGTATCGCCGCTGCTGTCTGCGGTTCCGATCAGCGGCGCGGTATCGACGTTCGATCCCGCGACATAGGCCGTGGTGTCGAAGCTGCGCGGCAGATACTTGAAATAAGTGCAGATTCCGGTGCTGCTTTTGTAGCTCCCGTTGAGCGAGTTGCACGAGTTGGAGCTGGTCGCGCCGGTGGTCACCTGGCGCGACTGGTAGGTCCAGTTGCCGCTCAGCATATAGCTGCTGTTCGTTGCGAAGATCGTCTTCCCGACATTCACCGCGCTGGCATAGGGTACGACGCCGTAGCGCAACCGCAATCCCGAAGCCTGGAGCTGCGTCTGCACCGAGGAAAGCTGGTCGTACAGTGCCAGCACCGCCGCCCTGAGCGCGACGATCTTGGTCGAGGTATCGGTCGACGTCGCCTTGTCGTTCATCGATCCGGTGGTATCGAGCACGAGCACGATATCGGTGTTCACGAAATCCTGCGACGCGTTGCACGTCACCCCGACCGGCAGGGTGAAATAGCCGAACATCCGCATGAAGGTGGTCGGCACGGTGGTCGCGGCGGTGATCACCACGGTCTGGCTGGAGTTGGTCGCGCTGGTCACGTTCGGCGTGAAGGCCGCCGATCCGAACACACCCTGGGCGAAGTTGAAGTTGAAGAACTTGACCGCCTCGGCCTTCACGACCGCGTCGACCGATGCGTTGCTCATCGCGCGACGGCCCGCCAGCGCCGCGGCGTCGCAGGCGGTCTGCATCTGGTTGCGGGTCACATAGGCGCGGCCCACATCAACCGCCGATCCGATCACCCCGATCAAGGGTATCAGGAATATCGCCCACAGCATCAGCACGTTGCCGCGCCGATCGCCGGGCAGACCCCGCAGGCGACGGATCGCCCGCGCGCCCGCGTCATACAGAGTGGAAGATACGCTACGCAAACCCAACACCGTCAACCTCAAGTCCCGGGCACACAGGCCCTTCGACAGTCTGACAGCAAAAGGTTTAGATTTGGTTCGCAGCCCGGGGCGGCGCACCCGGCGCGAGCAGGAGGCTTTTGCGTCTCCTACCTAACCACGATATTTCCGAATGTTTCAGAGTTAAACCTCGGGAAACTACGCGGGGCCCTCCTCTTGCCCGTGGCGCGCTGCCGGCGTAGCTCGCTCTCATGAGCGACTCCATGACCGCCCTCGACTATGCCGAGCGCCATCTCGACGACAGCCTCGACCGCCTGTTCGCGCTGATGCGCGTGCAATCGGTCTCGACCGATCCGGCTTACGCGGCGGAATGCCAGCGCGCCGCGCAGCTGCTCGCGGACGAACTGACCGAGCTCGGCTTCCAGGCCCGTGTCGCGCCCACGCCCGGCCATCCGATGGTGGTTGCGCACCACGACGGCGACGGTCCGCATGTGCTGTTCTACGGTCATTACGACGTCCAGCCGGTGGATCCGCTCAACCTGTGGCGCCGCGATCCGTTCCATCCGGTGATCGAGACCCGCAGTGACGGCGCGAAGGAGATCGTCGGCCGCGGCGCGTCGGACGACAAGGGCCAGCTGCGCACCTTTGTCGAGGCCTGCCGCGCCTGGAAGGAGACCGCGGGCAAGCTCCCCTGCCGCGTCACCATCCTGTTCGAGGGCGAGGAGGAGTCCGGCTCCAAGAGCCTCGAGCCGTTCCTTCGCGCCAATGCCGAGGAGCTGAAGGCCGATTTCGCGCTGATCTGCGACACGCTGATGTGGGATACCGAGACGCCGGGCCTCACCATCGGCCTGCGCGGCATGGCGGCCGGCGAAGTGACGATCCGCGCGGCGCGCCGCGATCTCCATTCGGGCCTCTACGGCGGTGCCGCGCGCAACCCGATCCAGCTGCTCGCGACGATCCTCGGCGAGATGAAGGACGCCGAGGGCCATGTGACGCTCAAGGGCTTCTATGACGGCGTCGAGCCGGTAAGCCCGGCGGTGCGCCAATCCTGGGACGCGCTCGGCTTCGATTCCGCCGAGTTCCTGGGCGAGGTCGGGCTGCGCCTGCCCGCCGGGGAAGCCGGCACCGACGCGCTCGAGCAGATCTGGGCACGGCCGACGGCGGAGGTGAACGGGATCTGGGGCGGCTATACCGGCGAAGGCTTCAAGACCGTGATCCCCGCAGAGGCGCACGCCAAGATAAGCTTCCGCCTCGTCGGCCGCCAGGATCCCGAGGCGGTATGGGCGTCGTTCGAGGAGCATGTCCGCGCTCGACTTCCCGCCGACTGCACCGCCGAATTCACCAATCGCGGCCCGGGCAGCCCGGCGGTCAGCGTCGCCAGCGACAGCCCGCCGCTCGAAGCAACGCGCGCCGCGCTCGATGCCGAATGGGGCAAGTCCGCGCTGATCGGCTGCGGCGGCGGCATTCCGGTCGTCACCTCGATCCGCTCGATCCTGGGCATGGACACGGTGCTGGTCGGCTTCGCGCTGCCCGACGACAATATCCATTCGCCCAACGAGAAATACGACCTGAAGAGCTTCCACAAGGGCATCCGCTCCTGGGTTCGCATCCTCGGACAGCTCGGCGAAATGCAATCGACCGCGACGTCGGCCGAGGCTGCAACCGCCTGAAATCCTTGCCCTCCGATTGACGGGAGCGCCTGGAAGCCGGATAGGGGGAAGCCATGGTTCCCCTTTCGTTCGCCGGTCATGAATTCAGGGCGCTGCCGCAGGGCGCGCTCTACTGGCCTGCGCGCGAGGCGTTGCTCGTCGCCGACCTGCATTTCGAGAAAGCGAGCTGGTTCGCGAGCAAGGGCCAGATGCTGCCGCCCTATGATTCGCTGGCGACTCTCGCCGAGCTCACCGCGCTGGTCGATCGCACCGGCGCGCGGGAGCTCTGGTGCCTGGGCGACAGCTTCCACGATTCGGCCGGCTGCGAACGGCTGCCCGACGAAGCGCGTGCGCTGCTGACCTCGCTCACCGCACGGCTCGACTGGCGCTGGATCACCGGCAATCACGACAGCCTGTTGATCGACCATTGCGGCGGCACGATCCATGAAGAGGCCGAGGTCGACGGCCTGGTCCTGCGCCACGAGGCCGAGCCCCGGGATCCCTGCCCCGAGCTCTCGGGCCATTTCCACCCCAAGCTGCGCGTGTCCGTCCGCGGTCGCCAGGTCGCGCGCCGCTGCTTCGTCGCCACCGCCACCAAGCTGATCCTTCCCGCCTTCGGCGCGCTCACCGGCGGCCTCGACGCGCATCATCCCGAAATCGTCCGCGCCGTAGGCCGCGGCGCCCACGCGCTGGTCGCCCTCGACGACAGGCTGCTGCGCTTCCCGCTCGCCGCCTAGCGCGCGATCACCCCCCGCAGGATTCGCGCACGATCAGCTCGGTCGGCAGGCGCTTGCTCTCCTGATGATCGTCCTTGTCCATGATCCGCGAGACCAGCAGCCGGCCGGCCTCGAACGTGTCCTGGCGCACCGTGGTGAGCGTGGGCGTGCTCAGGCGGCTGAGCAGCATGTCGTCATAGCCGACCAACGAGACGTCCTGCGGCACGGATAGACCGCCGCGGCGAAGCGCCTGCATCGCCCCCAGCGCGATCAGATCGCTCGTCGCGACGATGCCGTCGAACTGCACGCCGCGGCGCAGCAACCCGCTCACTGCTGCAAAGGCGGATTCGAGCTCGAACTCGACGGTGAGGATGCGTTCCGGATCGGGCTTCAGGCCGCTTTCGGCGAGCGCGTCGAGATAGCCGCGACGGCGCTGCATCGCTTCGGGATCGCTGCCGCCCAGGAAGACGATGCGGCTGCGGCCCAGCCGGGCGAGATGCCGCGTCGCACGCCTGCCGCCGAGCAGATTGTCCGATCCGATCGAACAATAGCGCTGTCCGGGCAGCTGCGCGCCCCACACGACGAAGCGCGCGCCGGTATCCGCCAGCCGGTTGAACTCGTCATGGAGCATGCTCTGGCCGAGGAAGATGATGCCGTCCGCCCGGCTGGTCGTGGTTGCGATGACGAGGTCGTCGAAGCTGGTCGGCGCGGTGTGGCTGACGGTGAAGTCGCAGTCGCGCTCGCGTGCGGCCTCGCCGATATTGGCCAGCAGCTCAAGGAAGAACGGGTGCGACAGCGGCAGCGGCCGCCCGCGCATCACCGGCGTCACGATCGCGATCGACCCGACCGCGCCGATCGGGCCGGCAGGCATGGTCGGCTTGAACGGATAGTCGTGATCGCGGGCGAGCGCCCAGATTCGCTGCTTGGTCCGCGTGCTGATCAGCGGATGATCGTTGAGCGCGCGGGACACCGTCGACGCTGACACGCCCGCCAGCTTCGCCAGATCCTGCAGGGTGGTATTGTTATTGCTATTGCTGCCCATCGGACCCAAGCTGTCGGCGATGCCGAATGCGGCACATTAGCGCATCGAGAGGGGGCCTTTGCAAGCGATCAAGCGGCGATCGTCCGGCGCGGGGCGCGCGCAGCCCGATTCGCCCCTGCGCCCGCCGGCCTGGCAGCTCTGGAACATGTGCCTCGGGCTGTTCGGCGTACAGGTCGTCTGGGGCCTGCAGAACGTCAACACCAGCCGAATTTTCCAGACATTGGGTGCCGATGTCGACGAGCTTGCGTTGCTGTGGATCGCGGCACCGATCACCGGACTGCTCGTCCAGCCGGTGATCGGGCATCTGAGCGACCGCACCTGGGGCCCACTCGGCAGGCGGCGCCCCTATATCCTGACCGGCGCATTGCTCACGGCGCTCGCGCTGATCGCGATGCCGGTCGCGACCACCCTCTGGTCCGCGAGCCTGATGCTGTGGCTGCTGACCGCCGCGATCAACATCGCCATGGAGCCGTTCCGCGCGCTCGTCGCCGATACGCTGCCCGAACCGCGCCGCACCTCGGCCTATGCGCTGCAGGTGTTCTTCATCGGCGCGGGAGCCGTGTTCGCCTCGGCGCTGCCCTGGATGCTGACCAACTGGTTCGCCCTGGGGCGATCGCCGGGGGCGCATGCCGAGTCTGTCGGCGCGGCATATGTGATCGGCGCGATCGTGTTGCTGGCCACGGTCGGCTGGTCCGTGGCGACGACGCGTGAGCGCCCGCCCGAACAGCTCGAGCCCGCACCGGGCGAAATGCCGCATCCCGACGTACCCAGCGCGAGCGGCGCTGCGGCGCTGATGCTCAGCGGCATCGCCTGGACGGCGGGGGGTACGACGCTCGCCGGTATCACCGCGGCGTTCGGTGCCGCCCGCGAGCTCTATCTGGTCGCGGGGATCGCGGCCTTTTTCGGCCTGCTTCAACTGGGCGCGGTGCTGCTGCGGCGGCACGGACGCGCCTCGATCGGCGTGATCGTCATCGTCGAGGATATCCTGCATATGCCGCTGGTGCTGAAGCGGCTGGCGGTGGTCCAGTTCTTCACCTGGTTCGGCATGTTCGCCCTGTGGGTCTATGCCATTCCCACCGTTGCGGCCCTCGATTTCGGCACGGTGGATCCGGCATCGCCTGCCTATGGCGAGAGCGCCGATTGGGTCGGCATGCTGTTCGCCGAATATAATGCCGTTGCCGCGGTGGCGGCCCTGCTCCTGCCCTTCGTCGCGCGCCGGATCGGCCGGCGCGCCTGTCATGCGATCTGCCTTGGTTGCGGCGCGCTCGGCCTGCTCGGCTTCGCCACCCTCCATCGGGCAGGCGATCTGTGGCTGCCGGCGCTCGGCATCGGAATCGCCTGGGCGGCGATCCTCTCGCTGCCCTATGCGATGCTCTCGGACGGCGTTCCCGCGCGGAAGATGGGTGTCTATATGGGCATCCATAACATCTTCATCGTCCTGCCCCAGCTGGTCGCGGCATCGACCATGGGCTTCGTCGTGCGCGTGCCATTCGAAGGGCATGCGGAAGGCGCGCTGCTGGTCGCCGCCCTCTCGCTGATCGTCGGCGCGTGCCTGGCGCTGACCGTTCCGGCACGGCAAACCCCTTCGTCCAACTAATGCAATATTGCATGATCATTGCAAACTGGAAACACTGAGAAATTGCCAACCCGTGCAGACAATGCCCCATTCTAGGTGACGATTTTCCCCGCTTCTGGTAGCGGTAACGGAAAAATGATGCTTGCACGCAATGCAAAAATGCGCAACTTTGCTTAAAGATTGCAGCGCCGGCGATGTCGCGCGCCCATAACGCCTCCGCAAAAGCGGAGCACAAAAGGGGAGGAAAGCATGAGGGAACTCGATTCGGGTCGTCGTTTTCGCACGTTGAACTGCGGCGTTTCGCTGTGCGCACTGGCAGCGATGGGCTTCGCTTCGGCGGCGCAGGCGCAGACCGCCGACGCGTCGTCCCAGGCGCAGCAGGCATCGACCGCCGCGCAGGAAGATGACACCGGCCAGGCGATCGTCGTCGTCGGCGTCCGCGCCGCGCTCGACACGTCGCAGAATATCAAGAAGAACGCCGACACCTTCGTCGATTCGATCACCGCGACCGATATCGGCGCCTTCCCCGACAAATCGGCTGCGGAAGCGCTGGCGCGCGTGCCCGGCATCACGGTCAACCGCCTCCAGTCCGCCGACGACAGCACCCACCCCTCGGGCGAGCCGACCGGCGTGCTGATCCGCGGCCTGCCGATGGTCCGCACCGAGTTCAACGGCCGCGACAGCTTCTCGGCCGATTCCGCGCGCGGCCTCCAGTTCAACGACGTCTCGCCCGAACTGCTGGCCGGCGTCGACGCCTATAAGAACCAGACCGCGGAGATGATCGAGGGCGGTATCGCCGGCACGGTCAACCTGCGCACGCGGCTGCCCTTCGACCAGAAAGGGCTGCTGGTCACCGGTAACTTCAAATATAACTACGGCGATCGCTCGGGGCAGTGGACGCCCGAATTCTCGGCGCTGATCAGCAACACCTGGGAGACGCCGATCGGCCGGTTCGGCATCCTGGCCAGCTATGCCCAGAGCCATGTGGTCACGCGCACCGAGAGCGTGATCATGGACAAGATCGACACCTATTGCACCGCCGGCTTCGGCACGGCGAGCGCGGGCAACGTCACGTCGGATGGCACGATCGGCTGCACCGCCAACCCGTTCGGCGGCACCGGCTTCGCGCTGATGCCGGACGGCGTGCGCTATTCCGAGGTCGATTACGACCGCAAGCGTCGCGGCATCGCGGGGGCGCTGCAATATGAGAACAACAGCGGCACGCTGCGGGCAACGCTCCAATATGTCGATTCGCACTATCGCAACGGCTGGTTCGAGCGGGCGAGCCACGCGATCCTCGACGGCAATTATTTCAACACGCCGGCGTTCAATCCGCGGACCTCGTCGAACATCGGGCCGGCGGACGGCACCGCACCGCTGGTGTTCGGATCGAACGGCATGCTCCAGTCTGGCACGCTGACCCAGCCGCACGGCAGCTTCAGCGGGACCTGGGAAAGCACGCAGGCGGCGATCAATGCCGGATCGGCGATCCCGGGCATTCCCTTCGTCAACAATTGCGCCTTCCCGTCGGTCTGCTCGACTCTGCGCGACGGCCTGTATTTCCAGGACGAGGCGCGCAACTTCGCGCACCGCGAGGGCACGCGCGACTATTCGGGCAACATCAAATGGGACGTCAGCGACCGGGTGCACGTCAATCTCGACGGACAATATATCAAGGCGTCGACCTACAATAACGACATCCTCGTCGCCGCCGGATCGATGGCGAACTACCAGTACAGTGTGAACGACGACGGCACGCCGGTGATCAAGCTCCTGCCGGGCTCGAACGTGAACTATGCGACCGGCGGCCTGGCCAATGCGCACAATTACTGGATCCCGTTCATCCAGGGCCATGTCGAGGACAATGACGCCGACGAGTTCGCGCTGCGCGGTGACCTGGAATATGAATTCGGCCAGGGCGGCTGGCTGGATTCGCTCAAGGTCGGCGTGCGCTATGCCGATCGCCACCAGAAGGTCCGCTACTCGACCTTCAACTGGTCGCCGATCGCGGCGAACTGGAACTGCAACGGCCCGGGCTTCAACGCCGACAACACCAGCGGCGGCGCCTATCCGACCGGCCCGACGAACCCGGACGGCTCGCCCAACCCGACGGGATCGGCGAACTGCGCCAGCAACGCCGGGCGCGCGCCCTTCGCCGGCTATGGCGCCGGGATCTGGGAAGCGCACGACATGAGCGGCCTGTATGACGGCAACGTCTACGACAACGGTTCGCTCGTCTTCCTCAACCGCGCCACGCTGAAGGACTTCGGCCGGCTGATCAATTCGCTCAGCGCCGCCAAGACCAACTCGCCGCTGCTGCCGGGCTATACCGCGATCTGCGACCGGCCCGAGGCGACCGTCGACGACTGCTTCACGCCAGGCGAGGTGATGGACGTCCGCGAGAAGACCCAGGCGGCCTATGCGATGCTGCGCTTCGGCGGCGAGGACAAGATGCTCGGCGGCGTCAGCGTGATCGGCAATGTCGGCCTGCGCGTCATCCGCACCCGTGAGGAGAGCGAGGGCGGTATCGCCTTCCCCGCGGCCAGCACCGTCTTCGCCAACCTGGCTCCGTGCGGCACGCCGCTGACCGGCAACAACATCGTAAATCCTGCCTGCTATATCACGCCGGCGATCACTGCCTTCGCGAACGGCGCCTCGACGCCCAACACCTACAAGGCTTCGACCACCAACTGGCTGCCGAGCTTCAACGTGCGGTTCGGGCTGGATACGAAGAGCTTCGTCCGCTTCGCCTATTCGCGCGCGATGTCGCGTCCCGATTTCGGCTATCTGCGCAATACGGTCGCGATCAACTCGTTCCTGTCCAACACGGGACCGGACTCGCCCTATATCGTCTACAACTCGCCGACCGCCGCGCACACCGCGGCGAACGTCACGGGCTACAACTTCATCTTCTCGGCCAATTCCGGCAATGCCGGGCTGAAGCCGGTGACGGCCGACCAGTTCGACCTGTCGTTCGAGCATTATATGGGCCGCAGCAGCTCGATCACGCTGACCGGCTTCTACAAGAAGCTCAACAACAGCATCAGCTTCGGCCAGTTCAACCGCACCTTCACCAACGGCACCTCGACCCAGACGGTCCAGCTGCTCGGGCCGCACAATGCGGACGATGGCGGCAAGCTGATGGGCTTCGAGGCGGCGTACCAGACCTTCTTCGATTTCCTGCCGGGCCTGCTCAGCGGCCTCGGCGCTCAGCTCAACTACACCTATGTCCACCAGTCCGGGATCAACAACTCCAACCTGATCACCGCCTCGTCGAGCGGCGATGTCGGCGCGGTGGGCGCGGGCCAGCCGGCGCTCGGCGGAACGGGCAATGTGATCGACTCGCATCGCCTGGCCGGGGTTTCGGACCACACGTTCAACGCGGTGGCGCTGTACGAAAAGGGTCCGGTCGGCTTCCGGCTCGCCTATAACTGGCGCTCGCGCTACCTCACCCAGAATCTCGACTGCTGCATCGGCCTGCCGGTGTTCCAGAAGGCGGCGGGATATCTGGACGGTTCGATCCGCCTCTCGGTCAACCGCTTCGTCGAGCTGTCGGTCGACGCGTCGAACCTGCTCGACACCAAGAGCGTCTACCAGCAGCAGATCTTCGGGGACTCGCCGGCGACGCCGGGCGCCAAGCCCGTCTACATGGACTCCGCCTGGAGCCGGGTCGATCGCCGCTTCCAGTTCGGAGTGCGGGCGAAATTCTGACTACCCTCCCTCGCGCCGCTGCGATCCCCTCGCGGCGGCGCGTCCTTTTCGGGTGCCGAGGAGTGGTCGGCCATGCCCCCTGAAAGCGAACCGAACCCCATCCTGAAGATCGTCGTCCTGGGCGGCGGGACGGCCGGCTGGATGTGCGCCGCGTCGCTCGCCCGGCACCTTGATCCGCGCGACTATCGGGTCAGCCTGATCGAATCCGACGAGATCGGCACCGTCGGCGTCGGCGAGGCCACGCTGCCCCACATCAAGAATTTCAACGACGCGCTCGGCATCGACGAGGCGCGCTTCATGGCCGAGACCGGCGCGACCTTCAAACTCGGCATCGAGTTCCGCAACTGGAACCGGCCGGGCGACAGCTATATCCATCCCTTCGGCGCGTTCGGCGAGCCCTGGGGCGGCGTGCAGTTCCAGCACCACTGGCTGCGCGCGCGCCAGGCCGGGCGTGCGGTCAAGCCGTTCGAGGCCTATTCCTTCGCGATCGCGGCGGCGCGGGCGCGTGCCTTCGAATTCCCCAACGAGGATACGAGCTCGATCCGCTCGACCTTCGCCTATGCCTATCATTTCGATGCCGGCCTCTACGCCGATTTCCTGCGCCGCTGGGCGATCGAGCGGGGCGTCACGCGGATCGAGGGACTGGTGCAGGACGTAGCCCGCGCGCCCGAAACCGGCGACGTCACCGCGCTCACGCTGCGATCGGGCGAGACGATCGCGGGCGACCTGTTCGTCGACTGCTCGGGCTTCCGCTCGCTGCTCGTCGGAAAGACGATGGCGGTCGGCTGGCAGGATTGGAGCGAATGGCTGCCCTGCGACCGTGCACTGGCGGTGCCAAGCGAACGCGCCGAGGATTTCACCCCCTTCACCCGCGCCACCGCGCGCGAGGCGGGCTGGACCTGGCGCATCCCGCTCCAGCACCGGACCGGCAACGGCTATGTCTTCTCCAGCCGCTTCACCGACGAGGACCGCGCACACGAAGTCCTGCTCGCCGCGCTCGACGGCGCGCCGGCCGCGGAACCGCGACTGCTGCGCTTCCAGGCCGGGCGCCGGCTTCAGGGCTGGCGCGGCAATTGCGTCGCGATCGGGTTGGCTAGCGGGTTCCTCGAGCCGCTCGAATCGACCAGCATCTTCCTGATCCAGGCGGCGGTGCACGATCTGATCGCGCTGATGCCGAGACCCGGCGAAAACCCCATCGATCCGCGCCTGGCGGCCGAGTTCAACCGGCTGTTCGAGATGCAATATGATCGCGTCCGCGACTTTCTGGTGCTGCACTATACCGCCAACCGGCGCGTCGGCGAACCGCTCTGGGACCATGTCCGCACGATGCCGCTGCCCGGCAGCCTGCAGCACAAGATCGCGCTGTTCGAGGCGCGGGGGGCGGCGCCCGATTACCAGTTCGGCCTGTTCGCGCGCGACAGCTGGCTGTCGGTGCTGCTCGGTCAGGGCATCAAGCCCCGCGCCTACGATCGGCTCGCCGACGCCCTCGCGCTGGACGATGTCGAGGAGCGGCTTGGCTATTTCGCGGACCGGATCGCGCTCAACGTCAGCGCGATGACGTCGCATGCCGACTTCATCCGCTCCTATTGCGCAGCCGATCGGGTACCGGCGTGAGCGACTCCGTCTCCCGCGTCGTCGTGCTCGGGCAGGACGCGTCGCTCTGGCTGGCGGCGAGCGTGATCCAGGCTGGGCTCGCACCTGCGGGCGTGGCCGTGGAGGTGGTCGCCCTGCCCTCGGCGATCGACGCGTCCCATGTCCATGCCACGCAGCCAGCGCTCGAAGCCCTGCACAATATGCTGCGCATATCCGAGGCGAACCTGCTCAGGGCGACGCGCGGCAGCTTCTCGCTCGGCCAGCGCTTCGTCGACGCCGCGGAGACCCAGCCAGCCTTCTTTCATGCCTATGGGGCGCATGGCGCGCCGATCGACGGCCAGGAATTCCTCGCCTTCTGGCTCAAGGCGCGACACCACGGCCTCGCGGCCGGGTTCGGCGATTTCGGCCTGACGACGGCGGCGGCGCTTAACGGCCGCATGCTGCTGCCCGACGCCGACACCGAGCTCTTCGGCCGCACCGACTATGGCTATCACCTGCCTGCCGCCGCCTATGCGCGAAGCCTACGCGCGCTGGTGACGCAGGACGGCATGGCCGTGCACGAAGCCGCCGGGGTGCAGGTCGAGAAGCGCGAGGATGGATCCATAGCAGCGCTGCTGCTCGAGGACGGCCGGCGGATCGCGGGCGATCTCTTCGTCGACGCGAGCGAGGCTGGCGTGCTGATCGGCGAGATGCCCGGCACCGACTGGCGCAGCACCCGCGACATATTTCCCGCCGATCGCGTGCTGCGCGCACGGGGTCCGCGGATGCGAAGCCTTCCTGCCTATGGCCAGGTCGTCGCCACCGATTGGGGTTGGGTGAGCCTGCATCCCAGCCAGGAGCAGACGCACCTCGTCGCCGCCTTCTCGACCGATACGGCCGAGGAGAAGATATTCGACCGGCTGCCGTCGCTGTGCGGCTTCGTTCCCACCGAAATCTCGCTTTCGGCCCCCGATCCCGGTCAGCGGAGCGCCCCATGGGTGGCGAATTGCGCGGCGATCGGCCCGGCGGCGGCACGCTTCGATCCGCTGCACGGCGCGGATCTGCTCGGGGTCCAGCTCGGCCTCGTCCATCTCCTGTCGCGCTTTCCCGCCACTGCCGAGTTCGCCGCCGAGCGCAGCGACTATAACGCGGCGATGGCGCGGCTGCTGGACCGCGTGCGGGATTTCCAGGCCGCGCATTACCGGCTGGCCCGCTATGCCGGCGGTTTCTGGGACCGCGCGCGAACCAGCCCTTGCGCCCCCGCGCTGGCGCACAAGATCGATACCTTCGCCGCGCGCGGCCAGCTCGCGATGCTCGAGGACGAGAGTTTCCCCGTCGACAGCTGGCATGCGCTGTTCCTTGGCCATGGCCTGATTCCCGCCAACTGGCCGCCCGCGATCGACCGCATCGCGCCCGAGCGCATGCGTACCGAGTTCCGCCGCATGCTGGGCTTCATCAAGGACAAGGTGCTCGCCCAGCCCCTGCACGACCGGTATCTCGCCGATCTGCAGCCGACTAGGCCGAGATGACCGCGCTCGACGACCTGCCGTGCGTCGCGGAAGTCGGCCTCCCGACCCCGGAAGCGCTTGCCGAACTGGTCGAACAGGGCCAGCCCGGCATCATCCGGGGGCTGGCCGGCGCATGGCCGGCGGTGACCACCGCACGACGCTCCCCCGATGCGCTCAACGCCTATCTGCGGGCAATGGGCGAGAACGTCTCCGTGCCCGTGATGGAGGCACCCGCCGCCGCGCGCGGGCGGTTCGGCTATGGTCCCGATCCGAGCGAGTTCAGCTTCACCAAGCGGCAACGGCCGCTGGGCGAGACGCTGGACCGGATCGCGGCACTCCTGGACCGGGCCGAAGCGCCGGTGGTCGCGATCCAGATGCTGCCGCTCGCGCAGTTGCCCGGCTTCGCGGCGGAGAATCCGATGCCGCTGGTGCCGGGCGACACGGCGCCGCGGCTCTGGCTCGGCGGGCCGGTCAAAACCCAGATCCACAACGATCGCGACCATAACCTGGCCGTGGTCGTCGCGGGCAAACGGCGTTTCCTGCTGTTCCCGCCCGACCAGGCCGCCAACCTCTATATCGGCCCGCCGGACAATCCGCCGCCGCTGTCGCTGGTCGATCCGGAGGCGCCGGACCTCGACCGCTTCCCGCGCTTCGCCGCGGCGCTCGCCACGGCCCGGGTCGCACATCTTGAGCCCGGCGATGCGATCGTGATGCCGCGTTATTGGTGGCACCACGTCACCTCGCTCGCGCCCTACAACGCGATGGTCAATTACTGGTGGGGAACCCAGCCCGAGGGGCTGGAGAACCCGCACGACATCTTCCTCGCCGCGCTGCTGGCGCTGAAGGACCTGCCCAGGCCCGAGCGCGACTATTGGCGCGCGATGTTCGCCGCATACGTCTTCCAGGAGGAGGGCGGCCGTATCGATCATCTGCCCGCGATGCTGCGCGGCCCGCTGGGCAACATGCCCGCGCGCGACCGTGCGGCGCTCAAGCAGCAATTGCGCACCCGATTCGCGCGCACGCCATGACCAGACTCCTCCCCCGATTCAACGAACCCCGAAGCAAAGGACTCCCCATGTTCCGCCCCCTCGCCCTTTCCGTCGCGACGCTCCTCTCGGGCACCGCCGCCGCGCAGGCCCGCGAATGCGCCCAGTCGCCAGGCAATGTCCTGGAGGTCTGCGTCGATGTGGCGGGCGGCAAGGCGCTCTACGCGGTCGCGCGACGTGGAACGCAGGTGCTCGCGCCCGCCGAGCTCGGGCTGAGCTTCGACGGCGAGCAGACAGCGCGCTACACCGCGCTCTCCAATCCGCGCCGCAATTCGGTCGACACCAGCTGGGAGCAGCCCTGGGGCGAGCAGCGCCTCATCCGCGACCGGCACAACGAGCTGACCGTCACCCTGGCCGGCGACACCCCGCTCAATGCCCGCATCGACGTGACCTTCCGCGTCTTCGACGACGGGATCGGCTTTCGCTACGGCTGTGCGGGTGTGCCCGCGGGACAGGCGGTGAAGGTGACCGGCGAGCGCACCCAGTTCCGTCCGGTCGGAGCCTATCAGGCCTGGTGGTACCAGGCGCTCGGCCAGGAGCGTGACGAATATCTCTACACCCAGACCGACGCGCGCCGCATCACGCTGGCGGAGACGCCGCTGACCTTGAAGGGCAAGAACGGCCTCTATCTGTCGTTCCACGAGGCGGCGCTGATCGATTTCCCCAGCATGCTGCTCGCCGGCAATGGCACCGGCACGCTCACCGCCTCGCTGATGCCCTGGCCGGACGGCGTCGCCGCGCGCAAGACCGGGCCGTTCACCACGCCGTGGCGGACGGTGCTGATCGGCGAGACCCCCGGCGCATTGGCCGACAGCCGGATCGAGCTCAACCTCAACGAGCCCAACAAGCTGGGCGACATCTCCTGGTTCAAGCCGGGCAAATATGTCGGCGTATGGTGGGAAATGCACCTCAAGCATTCGACCTGGGGCAGCGGCTATCGCCACGGCGCCAATACCGACAATGTGAAGCGCTACATCGATTTCGCCGCGAAGAACGGTTTCGACGGCGTGCTGGTCGAGGGGTGGAACCAGGGCTGGGACGGCGACTGGATCGCCAATGGCGACAAGTTCAGCTTCACCAAGCCCTATCCCGATTTCGACGCCCCAAGCCTCGCCGCCTATGCCAAGGCGAAGGGCGTCCAGCTGATCGGGCATAACGAAACCGGCGGCGGCGTGGTCAATTACGAGAACCAGCTCGAGGATGCGATGGCGTTCTACGCCAGGCTCGGCGTCCATGTCGTCAAGACCGGCTATGTGAAGAACAGCGGCGAGATCGTCGATGCCGAGGGCGGGCACCAATGGTTCGCGGGCCAGTATATGGTCCGCCACAATCTGAAGGTCGCCGAGGTCGCAGCGAAGCACCGCATCGCGATCGACGCGCACGAACCGGTCAAGGATACCGGGCTCCGACGCACCTGGCCCAACATGATCAGCCGCGAAGGCGCGCGCGGGCAGGAGTATAACGCCTGGGGCATCCCGACCAATCCGCCCGAGCATCTCGCCATCCTGCCCTTCACGCGCATGCTGGGCGGGCCGATGGACTTCACCCCCGGCATCTTCGATCTCGCGCACGGGCAGACCGACGTCAGCTTGCGCGTCCAGTCCACGCTGGCGACCCAGCTCGCGGAATATGTCGTGCTCTACTCGCCGGTGCAGATGGCGGCGGACCTGCCCGAGAATTACGACGCGCATCCCGATGCGTTCCAGTTCATCCGCGACGTGCCGACCGACTGGGAGACCACACGCACGCTGCAGTCCGAGATCGGCGACTATGTCGTGGTCGCGCGCCAGCAGCGCGGCGGCGCGGGCGAATGGTATCTGGGCGCGATCACCGACGAGAATGCGCGCACGCTGAAGCAGCCGCTCGATTTCCTCGCGCCCGGCAAGCGCTACGAGGCACAGATCTATGCCGATGCGCCGGGCGCCGACTATCGCATCAACCCGACCGCCTATCGCATCGAAAAGCGCATCGTCACGCGCGCCGATGCCCTGACGCTGACGCTCGCTCCGGGGGGCGGTACGGCGATCCGTTTCCGGGCGCTGGACTGAAACGATGCCCCGATCGGAAGAGCG